>NZ_JAWDKC010000013.1:0-124027 GCF_032714515.1 Methanimicrococcus hacksteinii
CGCCTTTAAAAACAGTCGCGAAACAGAACGGTAAGGCCAAGCAAAGTCGTGCCGCCAATCATTCGTGCTTTACCACACAATTCGAAAGCCCGGTAATTTCCACAATGTCGCCGTTGTCGGGACTGTGAATAATCATCTGCCCTTTCTTCAGATAAGGCACTCTTTTCTCGTATTCAAGCGGCACTTTGACAGCGTTGATTGCGGCGTCGTTGTTTAAGTTCAAAACGATTTTTGTGTTCACTTGTTTTATGATTTCGGTTTCGATATCCTGCGGGTCTTGTGTTATCAAAAACAGGCCGAGTCCTTCTTTTCGGCCTTGTTTGGCGGCTTCGGCGAATTTGGAAATGATTTTGCCGGACAGGGTTCCGGCGGAGTTTGACAGGTAGCGATGGGCTTCGTCGAGAACTAAAATGATCGGCGTGTTTTTCACGTCTTCGTCGCCGGAGGTGTTGAGTTTGTTGTCAACGATAACGGTCATCATGGTGAGGACAATCAAGTCGCGGATGCGGGAGTTGTTGATGTATTCTGTCGGGAAAACGGAAACTTGTCCGGGTTTGAAAACGGTTTTGAAAAGCTCGGTAACGGGTTTGGCGTCTTTGTCAAAAATCCGCTCGTAGGTTTTGTTGAGCGCTTTTCTGACGATGCCGCCGTAAGAGGATTCGTGAATTTTGTCGGTCTGCTCGGTGTAATATTCTTTGTTGAACGGATCTTCAACGAATTCTTTGAAACCGACGTAAGTCGGCGTTTTGTTTTTGGTTTTTGTATCTTTGAAATAATCGGCGATGAGGATTTCAAGGCCGTTGCGCTGGTTTTCTGTGAGTTCTGCGGTTTCTAAAATCCACGGGTTGTATTGGACGAATGAAAACGGAATTGTGAATTCAATCTGTTCTGCTCTGGATTTTCCGGCATAGCGTTCGCCTTCTGCTTTTGCCGTAAATGTTTTGGTGTTTCGGATGCCGCCGTAAGCGACTTTTTCGGAATTGAAATTGAATTTGTCGGCATCAGACAGCGTGTTGTCTTCATAGAGCTGTGAATATTCATCCTGCGGATCCATAATGACAAGGCACGGCATATTCTGAATGCTGTGGTCGCTGCGTTGTCTGTAGCGGCTGTTTTCTGTTTCGAATTGGCGCAGAATATTTTTAGTCAAAAATGTTTTTCCGGTTCCGGTGCTGCCGCAGACGAGCATGTGACGGAAAATCAGCGGGTCGCCGGAGGAATAATCGTTTCTTAAATAATACGCGACAGTCGGGGGAACGGAATGTGTTTTGACGAGTTCGCCGCCGACGCTGAGGTGGCCCAGGAAAATGCCTTCTTTTGGGATATTCAGGCCGGTTTGAACCATTTCTTTGTCAAAAACAGGCAATATCGGCGTGTTCGGCTTCGGGATTCTGTCCGCCATTCTTCTTTGAAGTCCTTCTTTTTGATTCTTTTCATACAAAATGCAGATCGGATCAATTTGGGCGAGCAGTTTGTAATCTTCTTCAATGATGCGCCGGCTCAAATCGGCGCGCTTGTTTGAAAGCATGCGGCTGGAATGAATTTCGGTGGCGTCGTCGACGGTAAATTCTTGGCGGTATTGAAGTTTTGTCAATTTTCCGAAGAGATTTTCATTTTCATACGGAACGATCACGTAAGTTCCGAGGCGTACGTTTTCTCTTTGGCCGGCGGCGATGTATCCGATGATTTTTGAACCGGTCCCGGCAATTTCAATCGGCTCAACACCGGTCGTGACGATGCCGTAAGCTTCTTCCAATTCGTTTTTTCCGGCATTTGTTTCCTTTTCTGCCGGCGTTTTTGCCGCTGATATTTCTGCCGCCGCCGAATCGGGTTTTGCGTTCGTTTTGTAATCGTCAAATTCGGAAAAACTCAGATTTTCCAAATCCTGTTCCAGCTGGTCAAAATCAAATTCCGCCTTTAATTCCGCTTTTTTTTCAAACTGTTCAAAACTCATCTAAATCTCCCCACCGCATTTCATTATAGGATTTTTCGGCCCTGTCTTTTGTAAATAATTCTCTGATTTCCTTTTTCTCATCCACGCTGATTTTTGCAATCGAATCGGCTTTGAGAAGTGTTTCCGGAACTTTTCCGACAGCTAATTCGTACAATATTTTTTTCGTGATTTTCTTTTTCATGTCTTCGTCTTTGATGAGGCCGTACAGGCTTTCGATTTTAAACACAATGTAATTGCCGTCAAACGGAACGCGGACCATGAAAAAAACCGGCAGGTAATCTTCGTCGTCGAATTTCCGGCTCAGCGTTTCGTCAACAAGCGGTGAATTGGCTTTGATTTCCGAATCGTAAAATTGGTTCGGCTGCAAAAACCAGTTGGAATACGTTATCGTAAAACGGGTTTGTCGGTCATTTTTCTGTTCGCCATTCTTCTGTTCGTCATTTTTCTGTTCTTCTTTTCGCGCCGTTTTGTCCCGATCGATTTCGGATTCCGGTTTTAAAAATGATTTAAACAATTGGGTGTCGGTCGCCCACGGCAGTTCCGTAAATATTTTTTCTTCCTTTGCTTTTTCCCGCAGCAAATTAATAATCTGCGTTTCCGCCGGGTTTTTCACAAAACCGACAACCGGCATTTTGTTTTCCAAATGAAAATCCATGATGTCGATGTAATTCTGCAGAATCTTTTTTGCATTTTTGTCATACCGGACCAGCACTTTGTCGGAATTTGTTCCCATCCAGAACATCAGCTGTTTCGGATAAACCGGTCCGTCCATGATGAAAAAACCGTTTTTGTCCATCTCCGGCTGTGTCCATAAAATGTGTTCGGATTCGGACGCGTAAATCGAATAATCATGAACCATCCGCCCCGCACGTATTTTCAAAACCGACGGATCAATTTGAATCACTTTGCTCCGCCCGAAGCCTTCGTCAAAAGTTTTCCAATTCTCCGATTCCGGCAGCTTTGTTTTCTTCCCCGACGAAAATCCTGTGCAGACAATCGTCCGTTTCCGGTGAAGTTCCAAATCCGTCGGCGTGGAGGCCATTGCCGAATGACAGATGTCTAAGAAAAGTCCGCGCTCAAAAAGAATCGGATTCGTGCTGCCGCTGTCGGATGAATACGTCACCGCGAATTCGTCTTCCTCAAGGCTCATGCGCCGAATATCCGCAGCCGCCCGAAAAAGTTTGCCGGCGGCTTTTAAAATAATCTTATCATCCTGCCGCAAATCTGCCAGCCGCTTAAAAATTTCAAAAATATCCTGCGACTCTTTTTCAGTGTACGCATATTCGATTTCCGAAGCGATGTCGGAAATTTCTTTCATATGGACAGGTTCGAGAGTCATATGAACGAGAAGATGTCGTTAAAATATAAAAGTTCTTCAAGCACGGTGAAAGTGGATTCATTTTGCGCGGTATTCATTCAAAAAACGAAGGGGGATTTTGTTTGATTTTCAAAATTTGTACAGATCGCGCGCGGCGGCGGCAGAGTCGGCAGCAGACAGGCCGGCAAGTCGGCAACTGTATTTACAAAGTCGCAGACAACAGCGGCAAACGGAAACGGCAGGTAATCTGCGCCCACGCTCGCGGAGCGAGCGGATGTGATAAAAATGAGATGATGCACATGGAAACGCTGACCGCAGCAGGCGGCAGACAGCAGATGCAAATTGCAGCTTTCATTCGCAAGAGAAACCGGAATCTGTTTTTATGCAAGCATATTTATAAAACACATAACTATTTCTTTCTGTTCATAACATTCGCAGGAGGAAAAATTATGGCTGTTGAATATATTGAATTACCTTACGAAGCCGATGCGCTCGAACCTGTAATCACAAAAAATACAATTGAATTCCACTACGGCAAACATTTGAAAGCTTACGTTGACAAAACCAACGACTTAATCAAAGGAACTGAATTTGAAAAAATGTCTTTGGAGGAAATTGTCAAAAAATCCGACGGCGCTCTCTTCAACAACGCCGGCCAGGTTCTCAATCACAATCTTTATTTCATGCAGTTTGTCGAGCAGGGCGGCGGAAAGCCGGTCGGCAAATTGGAAAAAGCAATCGACAAAACCTTCGGCTCATTTGAAAATTTCACAAAAGAATTTGAAGCCGCAGGCGTCGGTTTGTTCGGCTCCGGCTGGGTCTTTTTGGCCAAAGACAAAGACGGCAAACTGACAATTGAGAAAGGACAAAACGCCGAAAATCCGATTACGAAAGGACTGACAACCGTTTTGGTAATCGATGTCTGGGAACACGCCTATTATTTGGATTATCAAAACAGGCGCGCCGATTATCTGAAGCTCGTTTGGAACATTATCGATTGGCACGAAGCCGAAAGAAGATTCGGATAAATACAAATCTTGAATAAAATCCAAATTTTGAATAAATTTGAGTAAATTTGAATAAATTGCCGATTGAGGCAATTTACTTTTTTTATTTTTGTTTTTTCTAATTGATCAAACCCCACTCCAAATTACGAATTTCGGGCGGCGCGAAGCGGCGAACGAAATCGTAATTTGGAGAGGTTTTCCAAAAAAAAGAAATTTTAAATAAAAAACAATAAATTTTTGGAATTCAAGTTCACCAATCCTGATATTACGCGTTTCGTTGAATTCGCGGGGCGAATCTCCAACTTCTCCGAATGCTTGCTAACGCTCACAAAACTCGCCGTCGGAGGCGGCTGTTTCTGTTTTTCAATTAGATCTTCGGGAAAATCCGAAACATCGTTTTCCTTCAATTTTCAAAAATTCGAACTCCGTTTTTTGCTTGAATTTTCCTCAACCATTTTTTTGTTTTTCGGGTTTTATCGGGAGTTCAGGTTTGCCAAAAAATTCGAAAAACCGATGTTTCGGTTTGAAATAAAATACAGCAAACCCCACTCCAAATTACGAATTACAGGCGGCGCGAAGCGGCGGACGAAATCGGAATTTGGAGAGGGTTAAAATAAAAATACATTCCGGCAAAACAAATGAAATTTTTGAAATTTGAAAACATAAGAAAATTGAATTAACGGGAATTTTGAATTCCTCGGTTGAATTCAAATTTCAATCTTCATACTTCCAAATATAAATTGCAATTCCGACTCCGAAAAGCAGTATTATTGCACTGATTACCAAAACAATTCCCGTTCCGCTTGTATTGGTGGAAGCGGGTCCCATTCCTCTTGGAATGTCTATATTTTCGTTTTCAAATTCTCCCGTTATATCATTCCCTTCGGAATCAAACGAATGCTGGCGCGGATGCAGAAGAATATTTTCCGGGTTGTTGATTTCAACCCTTTCAAAAACATCAATGAAATCCGGCCCGGCAATTGTGTTTTTATACAGAACTTCGCCTTTTTCATCTCCTTCGGCGATAATTCTGTCGGCTGCATATTCATAAGAAGCAATTCTTTGGTCGATGTTCGTTCCGAAAATGATTGTGTAATTTTCTTCGGTCGGCGCATAAAACGATAATAAATATACATCCCCATAGGATGAATGAACCGGCATCCATCTCAAATTCAAGCCGCGTTCAAAAGTCACAAAACCGCGGTAGAATTCATCGTCTTTGACGACAGCAAACAATTTATCACCGGCACGGACAGAGCCGACATAATACATGTCTTCTTTTCCGACATCAAAGAACGGTGAACCGTCTAAATAATTGAATGCCGCTTTTTCAATTTGAGCCGGATTATTTTCAGAAACACTGTAAAAAGAATAATAAACAGAAACCGAAGCAATAAATGCAATACAAATCACAATAACGGCAAGCATCTTGTATTTATTTTTAGAAAATTCCATCATTTTTCCCCGTTTTTAATCGGTTTTTATCAGCAGATGTAATTGCTGTATTCTTTGTTTTGTTATTTTGGTTTTCATTTAATCTTTTCGGTTCACTTCATTCTCTTTTTCATAATCTCATTTTTATTATTTCATCTTCATTTGTTGTGACACAAAAGCGCCTGACAATGGAATTAAGATACTGAAATCGGCACTAAATGAAGTGAATGAAATGAACGATCCTTGCGAATAAGCGTAATTTAATAATTAAAAATCATACATCGTAAAATGCGAATGATACGATATTATTGTTGCATTTTATTACGTGGTAAAATAGGTCTGCGAGGTATAAGACTGACTTTGTGTTAAAGGAGAAGCAAAATGAATTTGGAAGAATTGCGACAATGCATTGATTCGAGTAAAGTGTATCATAAATTTATTTTTGTATTGCCAAGATTTGAAATGCTCACGAAAAAAACTTGTTCACAAAGATTGTCTACACAGATTTTTGAAGACGATGATGAGATTCTAAATACTATTCCGGCACCGGTATTCGGGGGTTGTTTAGAAGAAAGCATTGCAATTAATAGTGCCCGATTACAGTTCATTTATATATGATGTCATACAAAAAAACAAATTGCTAATCCGCATTAGATACAATAAGACTGACAAATTGAAATTAAAGAAATAGAGGAGTTTTCATGTCCAAAGCTATAGAGTTCGTTTCATTCAAACTTAAAAAGAATACCTCAATGACCGAGTTTTTACCGGTATCTGACAAATTTAACTGCGAATTTCTTGCCAGGCAAAAAGGATATATTTCACGCCAACTACTTTCAAAAGGTGATATGCTGGCTGATTTGGTGTTTTGGGAAACAGAAACTGATCATTTAAACGCAATGGAAGCATCAAAAGAAGATACGGTGGCCGCAGAATATATGTCTATGCTAAACTTAAGCGCAAAGGGCAGTTTCTATCATCTTTTTTCAGTTGAAAAGAATTATGATTAACTTCGTCTGCGATACAACAGTGTGTTATGATATTACAATCAACTTAATTGGCATAATAAGTTGTTGAGGTGCGGAATGATTAAACAAAATGATATTGTGAAATTACATCATTTTTTAGGAAGCCTTAAACCCGATGATACTGTTGCGCGGGGGGAAAACTATTGGTTGCTTATCGGGGAAACAGGGGTAGTTGTCTCTATTGAGAATGAAAAAGCATTGATCAGATTCGATTGTGATGTTCGGTCATTTGGGCTGCATTGCCATAATCCAATAGCAAATACATTGTGGATATCTTTGGATGATATCGAGAAAATTTAATCTGTTTTAGAGGCAGAAAATCATTTTATTTTAATTGTTTCGTTTTTATCAGCAGATGTAAATATTTGCTGCATTCTTTGTTTTGTTTTGTTTTGTTATTTTATTTTTCATTTATTCTTTTCGGTCACTCCGTACTCTTTTTCATAATTTCATTTTTACTATTATCATCTTCATTCTTCATCCCTTTTATCGCCGGACTTCCAAAACATCATTCCGAGAACAATTCCGCCGATCAGTATGGCCGCGGCCAGAATCGTGTCCAATTCTTTTTCCATCGTTGCCGTTCCTTTACCGACCTGCATTATATCCGGCCTGTTTCGGATCAGCTCTAGTGTGATGTCATTCCCGTCCGAATCGAAAAGATGCTGTGTCGGATAATAATAATTCCTGTTTCCGGTTTCAAGCATTTTCTCTTCTTCATTCGGCCTTTCAAAAACGTCCATAAAATCAGGGTTTGAAATCGTATTCTGATACACAATTTCTCCTTTCGGGGCGCTTTCTGAATACGGTTCAAGGTCTGCGGTAAATTCATAAGATGCGATTTCCGGATTGGTGTCCGTGCCGCAAATGACGACATATCTGCCTGCGTCGGGATAGTACATGGACAGCATAAATTCAGTTCCTTCCGATGACCGGACCGGCCGCCATTTCAAATTCAAACCGCGTTCAAAAATAACAAGCCCGCGATACCACTCTTCATCCGTTTTGAAAAGCGTGCACATCTGCGAGCCGACACGTTTTGTGTCAATAATTTGAACATTTTCAATTCCCGTATACTCTTTGACCGCTTTTTCGATTTTGTCCGAATCGTCCCCTGAAATATTGTAAACAGAATAATAATATCCCGCAGAAGCAATGCAGGCGACAAGAACGATGACAATTGCGATGATTTTGTATTTCTCTTTGGCAAAATCCATTAATCTTCCTCTTCCCTTTTCTTTTCAGGTGTTATCCAAAATGCCCACGCAATCAAAAGCCCGACAACGAATATTCCGAATGAAATCAGATTGCCGAAAAAAACATCCGAATACGCCGTTTGCCCGCCGCCGCCGATGCCGCTTTCCGTGATCCGGTCTTGTTCTAATTCCGGCACAAGATCGTTTCCTTCAGAATCATAAATTGCAAGACGATTTCCGCGCATATTTCCGATCTCAAAAACTTCAATAAATACAGGCTCGGTTATTTCGCTGTGATACACAACGGCCGGATCTCTTTCATACGGCTGATATGTTTTCAAATATTCATATGAAACGGCTCTCGAATCACAACCCTTGCCGATAAAAAGCATTTTTCCTTCAACGGCAGAGTTATAATACGGGAATATACAAATATCTGTGCTTCTCCATGATGAAAACGGCTGATATTTTTGATTGAGTCCTTTGTCATAAATCACGATGCCCGTTTGGTTCGGCTGATCCGTCGCGTAAAGAACAAACAGAAATTCGTTGTCAATCAATTCCGTTTTCAGAATGCTGATGTTTGCCGCTCCTGTATATTTCTGAACGGAATTCGTTAAACTTTCTTCGTCGGAAGAAACCGAATGAAGTGCCGAATAAAAAACCACAGACAATAAAAACGCGGCTGTGAAAATAATTACCGCTTTTTTCTTTGAAGGCATGTTATGCATTCTTTGTTTGATTGTTTGCTTTCCCTGATCAGTTTGCTTTCCCTGATCAGTTTTCTTTTCCTGATTTGTTTTCTTTTCCTGATTTGTTTTCTTTTTCAAATCTTCCGTTCTGAGAATCGGCCGGTTATCTCGGCTCCAAAACAGACCGGCAACACCCAGTCCGATTAATAAAATCGGTATGTAAACGCTCCAATTGCTGCCGCCGCCCCAGCTTGTCCAGCCTTCCGGGCCGGAATCATCAAATGTTTTAAAAATTTCGGGGGCCAAGTCGTTTCCGTCTGAATCCAACAGCCGCACAAATCGGGAATGTTCTTCCCAATCATAAATATCAATGAAAACTTTTTCTGAAATTGTGTTTTGATATGCCGTTTCGTTTTCATAATCCAGCCATTCATATGACACAATTTCAGGATACCTTTCAGTGCCGTAAACGGCAACTTTTGACTCATTTTCAAAATTTAAATACGTCATCAACACAGGTAAACCGTCTCCGTACGAAACCGCTTCCATGTGCCATAACAAATCAAATCCCCTTCTGAATTCGGCAAATCCGGTCAAATCAGGATACCTTTCATCAATATATATCGTCAACAGTCTGCCTTCATACTTTTCTTTGTATATGATTTCCGGCTGAATATCTGAAAACGGTGTTTTTGAAATTGCCCGCTCCAAACTGCTGTTTATGTTCACGGCAGAATTGTCATATGCAAAAAACATCGAAGCAACAACTGCCAATGTGATTAAAACAATGACACATGCCGTCAGTTTATTCCAATTTATTTTTTTAATTCTTTTTGAATCTGCCATTTTCAGCCTCATGCACGATTAATATGTTTTTAGTTTTTTAATTCCGTTTCATTTTTTATTTTTTCGAGTTTTGTTTTTTCAAATGAAAGATTGAATTCTTCTTCATCTTTGCAATATTTCCAAAAGAAAATTGAGAGCGCCAAGCCGATCATCAAAACAGCGGCCGCCAAAGCGTCTTCAGCGTGCCTGAATTCCGGGAATGTGCTTGAGCTGCCGACACTGCCGTAATCCACATAAAGCTCTTTTCGGATGTCGTTTCCTTGATCATCCAATATTCTTAATTCTGTTCGGCCGCGCATGTCCTGAGATTCGGCCGGTTCAAAGATGTCAATGAAGTCCGGTTCTGTTATGCTGTTTGCATACAGGATTTCATTCGTCGTTTCATCATAATATTCGTAAGAAACGGCTCTCTGATCCACATTGACGCCGTAAATCACGACATCATCCAACGATGATGTTCTTGCAATCGGATCGCCTGTTAAAACACTGCGGGCGCCGACCGGCTTCCACCGCAGATTTAAGCCGCGCTCAAATGCGACAATTCCTTTAAATCCGCGTTCGCTTGTCGTGTAAAGTGCATACATTGAATTGTTCGTTTTGGCCGTTTCCAATACTTGTATATTTTTTTGGCTGTCCGATCCGACATATTCTTTAACGGCCGCTTCAATGTCGTTGAAATCGTCGGCAACAGAATACGCCGAATAATAAACATATCCGGCGACAATCATTGATGTCAGGAGTATAATTGCTGTGATCACTTCATATTTTTTAATTTTCATTCAATCCCTCGATCCTGTTTTCATCGGCTTAAATTATTCCCGTCTCCCACAATTCCTGTGAAATATCGTTTCCGTCTTTGTCATAATAGATGAATTCGCCGGCGATTCCGCCTTCATACATTTTTATAAATGTTCGGTCTTCCACTTTTTCCGTCACTCTTTCGCATGCTGCATTATCGGGCGATATGTATTCATAACTGTATGAATCAATGCGCGGGTTACAGTTGATTGAAGCCAAATAAAAATAAGACTCATTGCCTGACGTTGAACTGCTTACCATAATCCAATTGCCGACATAATCGCCGTATGAGCTGCCGGAAATGTACCACCCGCTGCCTGAATTTGTTCTGTGCAAAATTGCAACGCCGATTGAATTTTCTTCGTTTTTTTCTTTGAAGAGAATTCCGATTTTATCTTCAAGTTCGGCCGTTTTGAGAATTTCGGGATTTTCTGTATAATGTCCGTTGATGTATGCCGTTAATTCTTTTTCGTTCGGAACAGGCGCATTGGAAGCTTTGTATGAATTGTAAATAAAAATGCCGGCGATTGCGGCAATCAAAATCAGACACACAAAAATAAATGTCAAAAGAATTTTCGGAATTTTGTCCACGTTCTCACCTTTTCTATTCTTTTGAGAAGTTCTTTCTGTTCTTATATTTTTGGCTGTGATTTTGGATGTTATTGGTTTCGGATTTCACTGAATTCTATATATAATTGTGCCGACATTTATTTACATGATTCAAAAGCAATATATATTATCTCAGCGGATTATATTCAATTTTAATTCTGTAAAAACACACTTTTATTGACTTTATTTGGTTACATGAGGTTGACCCTTTTATGAAAATTGAAGAATGGGACGAATATAAACATTTTATTGATTCCGTTACGGACGCGGTTGCGAATATCTCGGAGCTGCCGTCTTTAACGAAAATTGCAGGCCATGTTTTTAACACCGGCGGCAAAAAACTGAGGCCGCTTATCATTATGCTTTCCTGCGGCGCCAACAACGGCGATTACAAAGACGCGACAAACGCCTGCCTTGCAATCGAAGGCATTCATACGGCTTCTTTGGTTCACGATGATATTTTGGACGAAGGCCTGATGCGCCGCAACCAGCAGACGCTTCACACGCTTTACGGTCCGGCCGCCGCGATTTTGTGCGGCGACTACTTAATCGCCAAAGCGATTGAATGGATTTCCGTTTACGAACAGCAAATTGTCTGGGACTTCGGTCACTCCGGCGCGTTGCTTTCCGAAGGCGAAGTCATGGATGCCGGCATCAAGCGCGGCGAAATGACGATTGAACAATACACGGAATGCATTTACAAAAAAACCGCCGCGCTCTTTGAAATCAGCGCAAAAATCGGTTCCAGAATCGCCGTTCCCGGCAATGAGGAAATGATTGCCAAATTCGGCCGCTTCGGCTACGAGTTCGGAATGGCTTACCAAATCGTTGACGATCTGCTTGAAGATTTCGGCGTTTATGAAGACAAAGAATCCGGCGTTCTCTCCGACAGCTTGTTTTCCATCTACCTGCGCTCCATGGATGCCGATTCCGCCGCCAAAGAGGCTGTCGGCGTTGCCGAAGCGTATTTGGGACGCGCAAAAGAAGAGCTGGCCGGCGCGCCTGACTCTCTGTCCAAAGACAAATTGTTTGCGCTCGTTGATTACGTGAATGATTTAATGGACAGCGTCAGATTTGCTCCGTCTTAAAGCTGATTTTTCTTTGAGACATCTTTTTCCATTCTTCTCTTTTTTCTTTTTTATTTTTATTTTTTTAAAAACGCAGCCCGTCTTTGATTCTTTTTAAAATCGGTGCAGCTCGCGCGCGAGGCGAACGGCAAACAAATTCAATTTTTCATCCTGCCGTCATTTCCATTCCTCGTTTTTTATTTATTTCGTTTTACCGTTTCTTTTTGCAACAATTTTTATATGTGGAGTTTGACATTTTACCCACATATTTCTAAAGAGGTTAAACGAAATGCAAATTTATGATTATAAAGTTGTTAAAATCAATGCGGATGTCGTTGACGGAAAAGTTGTTCTGGAGGCGACGGGGCCGCTGTCCATTGCGGCAAAACCGATGATTAACAAAATCAATGCGGTTTTCCAAGAAGAAAAGCCGATCGCTGTGACGGATGACAAAATCCTCTTCTCCACCTGGATTCCGGAAATCCCGAGCCCGGTTTTTAACCGCATGATTAATTCTCAAATCGGATTTTCACTGCTCAACAAAAGAACCCCGGACCAGCTGTCCGTGGGCGTGACGCCGCGCTGCCCGAACAAGTGCATTCACTGCGGTGCCGCCGACATGATGGCGCCGAACAATGAAATGACGGTCGAGGAAATCGGCCGGACAATCAATCAGGCGCTTGACATGGGCACTTATCTCATTACAATTGACGGCGGCGAGCCGATGGTTCGAAAAGATCTGCCCGAAATTGTCCGAAACATTGACAAAACCAAAACAACCGTTTCGATGTTCACGTCCGGTTTCCGCCTCAACGACGAACGCGCCGAAGCACTCAAAGACGCCGGTTTGAATTCCGTCAAAATCAGTTTTGACAGCGCCGACCCCGAAATTCACGACAAATTCCGCGGCCGAAAAGGCGCCTTTGACGATGCCGTTGCCGCCGTCAAATCCGCGAAAAACGCCGGCATCATGACGGATATGTATCTCACAATTTCCCCTTACAACATCGACAACATTGACGATTTGTATCAGATGGCCGCCGATCTCGACATGGAAGAAATGTCCATGACCGGCATTATCGCCGTCGGCAACTGGAAAGATCACGAAGACGAAGTGATGACGCGCGTCGATGCCAAGCGCCTGGAAGAATTCCACAAGAGCAAAAACGCGAACCCCGAAGGCCCGCGTGTGACCGCGCTTCCTTATCTGATGGGCCCCGACATGTTCGGCTGCTTTGCCGGCAACCGCTGGATGCATGTCGCGTCCACAGGCGACGTGCTGCCGTGTCCGTACACGCCGCTCTCATTCGGCAACATCCGCGACGACTCCCTTTCAAAAATCTGGTCCGACATGGGCAAATTCCCGGCTTACAAAAAACAGTCGATGGTCTGCCTCATGCGCGACCCCGAGTTCCGCAAAAAATACATTCATACCATCCCGAAAGAAGCGCAATTGCCGTATTATTCGGGACCGAAAAAATCTTAAAACGGATTTTTATTTTTTCCGTTTTTCCTTTTTCTTTTTCCGTTTTTCTCTTTTCCTTTTTTCTTTTTCTTTTTTTTCGCGGCTTCCTAAATTTTATATATTATCCATTTTTTCTTTTTCTCACATGAATCAAAAAATTTTGTTCTCAGCCGTTCTGCTCATTGCTTTGGCAAGCCTGTCCATATGCGGCGCGGATTATGTTCGCGACCCCGAGTTTTATCAATTTCAGCAGATGAATCCGGATGATTTCGGTGAACCGTTTTGGTCGAAATCCGGAATCGGCATTAATAATGTGACAGCTTATCGGGCCGAAGATCCTGAAACCATTCGTAATATGGTTGAAAAAGGATTGGTTGATGTTCCCGAAGAATACGGTCAAATTCAAATGAGTTCCGACGGGCATACGGATTGGGTTTTCATTGAAGCGCCGGAAATATCTTACGAAATTGTTCGGGTAGAGACGCTCTTTATTGAAAATCAAAATGCTCCGGATATTGTTTTATCGGAAAGCCGCTGTCTTCAAAATTTAAGTTCAAGCAGCAATTGGCGGTTCAAATTGTCCGCAGACGGTGTTGTTCGGGCCAACGGCCCGGGAACTGTCGGCACGCACATTGATGAAACCGTCCGTCCTCAAGTGATTACGGAGGCTTTCCTTCTCAACCGAACTGTTTCTAAAAGCGTCGGCTTTGACATTTCCGAAAGCTATTCTGTGAAAACGGATTCTTTTTCTTATGACATTTTGGAAAATCAATGGATTGACATCACAAAATGGGAATTGTATGATCAGGTGACATTTGATGCTTACAATTCTTTCGGATTTTCAAAGGGGGACGGGACAATTTTAATTCCTTCCGGATATCTTGTTCAAGTCGTGGTGTTCAAAGAAGCCTGATTCGATTTCTTCATGTTTTGTTTTCTCAAAATCAAAACATTTTTATAATATTCCTAAAGTTTGTTCTGCTATGGAAATCACGCAGGAAAAACTTATTCAATATGTCGGAATCGGCCAAGTTCTGCTGATCACCCTTTTTTACATTTATTTCGGCCGGCATTTGGGACATGATATTCCGTTCATCAGTCTTTTGATTACTTCCACCCTTTTTGCAGAATCAATTAAACTGTCTCATCTTCCTGTTTATTGGAACAAGATTCTTTTGGTTGTTTCTGTCGGGTTTTATCTTTATTTCATCGTGGCAACGTTTGTCAATTTCGGCGATTTGATCGGACGAGTTGTCTACGGCTTACTGTTCCTTTTCAGTTTGGCTTACGCAATTTACTTTTGGCACACACAGAAAAAATACGAAAAAGAAAACGGCATTGTCAAACCGAAGCCGAAAGTTAAAATTTTTTAATTTTTGACTTTAGCTTTTGACTTTTAATTTTTGACTTTTGATTTGATTTCGAAATATTTTAAGAAAATCGGATTTGGTTTTGCCGCCGTTCTGGAAATTTGTGCCGTCCGCGCGCGGACGAACCTCGGAAAGTCCCCCTCTTGTCGTTTTCCCTCTAAACTAATTTCCCATAAAATATAGATTCTATGTCGATAATTTATTTATCCGTCTCTTTCGTTTTACTTTTATTCAAGCGGCAAAGCTTGGATTTTAAAAAACTCAATTAAAAACTCAATTAAAAATTCAATTAAAAATTCAATTAAAAATTCAATTAAAAATTCAATTAAAAACTCAAAAAAACAATAAACAACAAACAATTCAAAAAACAATGAGGATTCATAATGAAATTTTTCAAAAAAGCATCAAATGCCTCCGTTTCTAAAAAACATTCCAAACTTCCGGCAATTTTAATTCCGATTCTTTTGGCGGTTTCCGTTATCGCAGGCCGGCACATTCTGAAAAGTCCGGCGTTTAAGGATATGAAAAAAAGTTTAAGTCACATGATTTAAATTTCATTTTCTGCCCGGTCACCGCTCATTTTCACTCGAGTTTGATTTTTCAATTCTCTTTGTGATCTGATTCTTTGCACCGGCCGTTTTTTCGGTGCAAAGAGTCGTTTTTCTTTCTGAACACGTTTTTAGATTTTTTGCGGATTTACATTATCGGCGTTTCGGCCGCGGCCCGTTTTTTGAAAACCGCAATCCTTCTCGTCTTTCTTTCGAATCTGTTTTGTTTTTTCGGATTCTTTTATCATGATTTTGCATGACCATGTCTGATGTTTACATTTCCGTCGATTGTTCACTTTTTTGGAAATTCGGCAAAACCTTTTTAATATAGTCTTTCTTTATTCGTTTTGCATTTTGGGGCTTTTTGCTGAAAACAGATGTTGGAGGCACAGTTCCGGCCGTAGGGTTCTGTCATGATTGTTCATGGCTGAAGCCGAAAGCGGTTCAAAAAATCATCAAATATGGATTGTTTTAACCAATTTGCTTATATATGGGGTAATGAATTGACTACTTTACCCTTTATCTGACGTAATGGTTTTCCGCTTTTGCGGTGATCATTCGTTATAAAATATAGAGACGGTATTCGCATGGCTAACAATGAAATCTTATCTGAAATTAAAAAGGCAGAAGAAGATGCAAAAAAAGCGGTAAGCGAGGCCACCGAAGCCAAGAATCAAAAAATTGCCCAGGCACGTGCCGAAGCACGCCAGATTGTCGAAGACGGCGAAGAAGAAGCGGTTAAATCCGCTCAGAACGCCCTTCGTTCCGGCGAGGCTGAAATCGATGCCAAACGCAATGAGATTGTTGAAGCAGGTGTTCGCGAAGCTGAATCTGTAGCTATGAAATCCCAATCAAATATTCCGAAAGCCGTTGATTTCTTACTCGAGGAATTTGAAAGGGAGATACGCGTATGAGTTACCCGAAACGAATGACAAAGGTTTTGGTTGCCGGTCACAAGAGACATCTTGAGGCAACCGTTGACGCTTTATATGAAGCCGATTTGCTTCACGTAGAGGATTTTGTCGAAGGTGACGACTCTGATTTTGAAATCGGCATGCCGATTGAATACGGCGAAGAAGTCTCAAGAAAGCTCGTTAAAATCCGTTCAATCGCCAATGTTTTAAATGTCAAGCCGACAGACGATACCGTCCAATTGCCGGAATCCGACGTCTCCAAAGAACTTGACATGACATTGGAAAAGATGGACAAAGAAATTGACTTGAATGCAGAAGAATTATCACGCTTAGACGCCCGCGTAAAAGACATCGAATCCGCGGAAAAGGAAATTGCTCCTTTCCTCGCTTTTGACGTCGACTTAAAATACTACAACGGTTACGATAATTTAGCTGTCTTTTCAGGCACAATCCCTTCTTTTAACGAATCACGCCTTCTTGAAATTACGGATGCCTATCAGCTTTTTACAGACTCAAGCTCTAAATTTTTCGTTTTATTTGTCGAGAAAAAATTCGAGAAGGAAGTTCAGGCTCTCTTGATCGATATGGGCTTCAGAGAAACAAAAGCGCCCGATAAATCCGGCTATCCTGCCGACATTTACGCAGGCCTTGAAGCTGAAAAATCAGAAATACAAGCACAGATTGAATCTTTAACTGCAGAACGTGCGGCCCTTAACGAAAAATACGGAAACTTCATCCTTGCAAGCGATGAATATCTCAGTATTTTAAGTGAGAAAGCCGAGCTGCCTTTAAGAATTGCCACGTCCGAACACACGTTTGTCATTGAGGGGTGGGTCCCGACGAACAACTTTGACGAATTCACCGCAGCGGTTTCCAACAAAACCGACGACGGTGTTTACATTACGACACTTGAAGTCGACATGCATGACGATAAAGAGATTGCAAAGATTCCGGTGGCGTATGACAACTCAAAGATTGCAAGTCCGATGGAAGCGGTTGTTGACTTATATTCAAGACCGAAGTACAACGAAATTGACCCGTCATCGATTCTGGCCATTTCCTTCCCGTTAATCTATGGTATGATTCTCGGCGATATCGGATATGCGCTCGTTTTGCTGACCCTGGCCTTCCTCGTGATAAAGTTCATGAAGTCGGACGGTGTTAAAAAGTTAATGTACGTACTTATTTACTGTCAAATCTCAGCTTTGTTCTTCGGTATCATATACGGCGAATTTATGGGATTCCCGCTCGCGGGTCTGATGTCGCACGGTGAATACATCCCCGGTTTAATCCCCGGTCTTGAAACAATCGTCTTTGATTTCGGTCTGTTCCCGGATGAACCGTTTACGTTCCCGATTCACAGAACACACATGATTATGACATTTTTGATCGCAACAGCCGCATTCGGTTTCCTGCATCTTAACGTTGGTTATATCGTCGGTTTCTTCGACGTGAAAGGCCAGCACGGTGTTAAGCACGCAGTTCTCGAAAAGCTCAGCTGGATCGTTATTGAAATCGGTGTCATCGCAGCAATCGTTGCATGGTACCTTGGACTCGGCACAGTCGGTATCGCCGTCGGTGCTATTATTGCAGTTATCGGTGTTGCCCTGCTCACAAAGGGCGAAGGTATCAAAGGACCGATTGAACTTCCGGGTCTTCTCGGAAACATTTTGTCCTATACGCGTATTATCGCGGTTGGTCTCTCTTCTATTTACATCGCATCAACTGTCAACGACATCGCCTTCGGCGGTCTTATTTGGACCCCGGCGGATGGTTTTAGTGTCTTGATGTTCGTCTCCATTTTGGTTTTCGTTCTCGGGCACACATTAAACACTGTTCTGAGTATTATCGCTCCCGGTTTACACGCACTCAGACTGCAGTATGTCGAATTCTTCGGCAAATTCTATGCCAGCGGGGGCAAAGCATACAAACCGTTTGGTCATTTAAAGAAATATATTTTGGAGGAATAAACTCATGGATATTACAACAGAAGGTCTCGCAGCATTATCAAAAGCAATCGCAATCGCAGGTACAGGTTTCGCATCCGCATGGGCTGAAAAAGTCATCGGTGCCGCCGCAGTCGGCGCAATGGTCGAGAACGAATCCCTTTTCGGTAAGGCACTCGTTTTGACCGTTCTTCCGGAAACCATCGTTATCTTCGGTCTCGTCGTTGCAATTCTTATCTAAATTCGAAAATTTAAGAGCGGGAATGAATTGCTGTTCCCGCCCTTAATTTTAAAGGTGTTAGCATGGGACTGGAAATCGTATTAAATGATATAACTGAGGGCGCCAAAGCAGATGTCCAACGTATCAACGATGAAGCCAAAACCGCTTCTGACTTGATTATCGAAGAGGCTCGCCAGGCTTCCAAAGAAGCACTGGGGTCCCGTCTTGCCGAGGTTGAAGAAAAACTCGAACAACAGCGCCAGCAGGTATTATCAAGCGCCAATTTAGAGGTTAAGCGTATTGCTTTAAACAAACGCAAGGCCTTATTGGATCAAGTTTATGATCAAGCCCTTGAACGAATTGAAGATTTGCCTGCCGACAAAAATGAGGAATACCTCAAAGCGTTGATTGAAGCGAATGAAAAAGACGGTCAGCGGATTTATTCTAACGAAAAATCAGAAAAAATCGTCAAGAAACTCTCTTCCTTGGAATACGGCGGAAACATTGACTGTATCGGCGGTATTGTTATTGAAAACAAGGAAGGAACCGTTCGATTGGATTTTACATATGATTTGATTCTTAAAAGTGTTTATGACCGTTCATTGAAATCTATCTCTGACATTCTCAACGGGTGATTACAAATGAGTACGCAAGAGGTTAAGGAAATCGCGAAATGGGTTCAGGGCTTATTGCCTGACTCCGTCTCCAGCCTGCCTTTACGTTTGCCTGCATTTGGAAAAGGTTCATCCAATTATCCGTATGCGGTCACCCGTATTCGCGCAATGAGAGTCAAACTCTTCCCCCGCGACGCATATCCCAGATTTTTAAACATGAGTCTGGATGAAATTACGCGCAAAATCGGGGAATCCGAGTACAAGCAAGATATCGACGAACTCTCCCGAGAGTACAGCGGCGTCAATCTGATTGAACACGCATTGAACAGAAACATGGCGGAATCTTTCCAGAAAGTTTTGCGCATCACCGAAGGTGAACCGCACGAACTTGTCTTGGAATATCTTCGCATTTTCGACATCGAAGACATTAAAACAATTCTCAGAGGAAAACTGCACAACATCCCCGAAGACCAAATCTTGCAGACTTTGGTGACGGGCGGTACGCTTCGGTACACATTCCTGTCCGGGCTTGTGTCAAAGTCCGCTGAAGAGATCATTGCATCTTTCAGCGACACTCCTTACGGCCCGATTCTGAAAACATTTGACGGAACCAATTTCCCGGATGTTGAAAACGAATTGGACAAATTCTATTATGAGAATCTCTTTAATGCAATCGGCATGCCGAGTTCTGATGACCGCAAACAGTTTGATCAATTTGTTCGAAGAGAAATCGATATTAAAAATCTGAGTTTGCTTCTTCGTGTCAAAAAATATGAAGCGATCGAAAACGCGCAAAACGCTGATGCTCAGTGCGCCGTCGAAGACGTTTCTTCAATGATGATTCCGCACGGTTTGTCATTGGACACGGACAAATTGAAAAATTTATGCTATAATGATTTCATTGAAGCGCTTCGTTTCACCCCTTACTGGGCCGTTATCGGCACTGCCCTTGAAAATGAGGACCTCATGTCCGTTTCATTGACAGATGTTGAAGCACGCCTTTTGAGGTACAATTTAACGAAAGTGACTGAAAATTCTCGTCGTTTCTTGATTTCAATTCTTCCGATTTTGGAATTCATTATTTGCAAATCGAATGAAGTCCGCAACTTAAGAATTATCGTTCGCGGTAAGTCTGTCGGCATGAGCGATGATTTAATCAAAGACCGGTTGGTGATTCTTTAATGGAAATATCAGTCGTTGGAAACAGTGATTTCGTTACGGGTTTTCGGCTTGCCGGAATCCGTAAAGTTTATGAAACGGACACAACGGGTGTTGAACCCGTCGTTCGCGCCGTTTTGGAAGACAAAGATGTCGGCATTCTTGTGATGCACAATGATGATGTTTCAAAACTGCCGGATTCGTTGCAAGTTTTGTTGAACGCCTCGGTTCAGCCGACCGTTGTTACGCTTGGCGGTTCGGGCGAGGGCTCGACGAATTTAAGGGATAAAATAAAACAGGCGGTAGGTGTTGATCTTTGGAAGTAAAAGGTAAAGTTTATCGAGTGGCGGGACCTGTGGTCACCGTGGTCGACTTAGACACAAAGATGTACGATGTGGTCAAAGTCGGTCATGAAGGACTCATGGGCGAAGTCATTAAAATTGTTGGAAACAAATCCGTTATCCAGGTTTACGAGGAAACCTCCGGTATCAAACCCGGTGAGCCTGTCGAAAACACAGGACTTCCTCTTTCTGTTGAACTCGGACCGGGTTTGCTTGAAAGTATCTACGACGGTATTCAGAGACCTCTCAGCGTCTTGAAAGACGAAATGGGCAACTTTATTCAAAGAGGTGTGTCCGCTGATGGTCTTGACCACGACAAATTCTGGGAATTTAACGCGTCAGTCAAAAAAGGCGATGTCGTGAAACCCGGAGACGTGATCGGTACTGTTCAGGAAACCGAAAACATTGAACACCGTATTATGGTGCCCCCGAACATGGAAGGCGGCGAAGTCGCTGAAATCAAGAGCGGCAAATACACGGTCGAAGATGTTATTTGTAAATTGAAAGACGGAACGGAACTGAAAATGTCACACAAGTGGCCGGTCAGAGTACCCAGACCCGTTTCCAAGAAATTGGCTCCGAAAATCCCTTTGATTACCGGTCAGCGTGTCCTTGACGCCATGTTTCCGGTCGCAAAAGGCGGTACGGCAGCTATCCCCGGACCGTTCGGTTCCGGAAAGACTGTGACGCAGCAGCAGCTGGCAAAATGGTCCGACGCAAACATTGTGGTCTACATCGGCTGCGGTGAACGCGGCAATGAAATGGCGGAAGTTTTGAACGAGTTCCCGGAACTCGAAGACCCGCAGACCGGACGCCCGCTCATGGAACGTACGGTTTTGATTGCCAACACGTCCAACATGCCTGTGGCTGCTCGTGAAGCATCTGTTTATACCGGTATCACAATTGCCGAGTATTTCCGTGACATGGGTTACGACATTGCTTTGATGGCCGACTCAACTTCCCGTTGGGCCGAAGCTATGAGAGAAATTTCATCCCGTCTTGAAGAAATGCCCGGTGAAGAAGGTTATCCGGCTTACTTGTCCGCACGTTTGGCAGAATTCTACGAACGTGCCGGTGTTGCTGAATCTCTCAACAACGAAACAGGTTCTATTACCGTTATCGGTGCGGTTTCTCCGGCCGGCGGCGACTTCTCAGAACCCGTTACGCAGAACACACTCCGTATCGTGAAAGTGTTCTGGGCTTTGGATGCAAAGCTTTCACAGAAGAGACACTTCCCTGCGATTAACTGGCTGAACAGTTACACGCTTTACGAAGACACGCTTTCACCCTGGTACACGGAAAACGTGGCACCTGACTGGAACGAACTCCGCGGAAAAGCAATGGGTATTCTCCAGCTTGAATCCGAACTTTTGGAAATCGTTCAGTTGGTCGGTTCTGACGCATTGCCGGAATACCAGCAGATTTCAATGGAAACGGCCCGTATGGTTCGTGAAATCTTCCTTCAGCAGAACTCTTTCCACCCCATTGACACATACTGTTCCTTTGACAAACAGTACAAGCTCCTCAAGAGCATCATGAGATGGAATGAACTTGCCGAGAAGTATTTGGCTGACGGCGCACCCATTAAAGATTTGGTTGCAATGGATTCCAAAGCAGAACTTGCCAAGATCAAGTACGAAGAAAACTTCGATCAATTGCTGACTGAAGTCATGAACAAGATGGAAGCGGAATTCGCAGAAATCGGCAGCGGAGGTTATTAAAATGGTCAAAGAATACAAGACGATTACACAAGTCGCAGGTCCGTTGATTTTCGTTGAGAAAACAGAACCTGTCGGTTACGGTGAATTCGTGAACATCCGCTTGGCTGACGGCACAATCAAAAGAGGAGAAGTTTTGGACACCTCCGAAGATGTCGTCGTTGTTCAGGTTTACGAAGGTACCGGCGGTCTTAACAAGGACTGCGCTGTGACTTTCACCGGTGACAGCTTGAAACTTCCGGCATCCATTGACTTGCTCGGAAGAATTTTGTCCGGTTCCGGCCAGCCCAGAGACGGCGGTCCGCAGATTGTTCCTGAAAAGATGATGGACATCTACGGCGCTGCGATGAACCCGTATTCCCGCGCACAGCCGGAAGAGTTCATTCAAACCGGTATTTCTACCATTGACGGTACCAACACATTGGTCCGCGGTCAGAAACTTCCGATTTTCTCGGCATCCGGTCTTCCTCATATGGAAATTGCGCTTCAGATTGCCCGCCAGGCACAGGTTCCCGGTTCGACCGAGAAGTTCGCTGTCGTTTTCGCGGCAATGGGTATTACCAATGAAGAAGCGCAGCACGCAATGGCTGACTTTGAGAAAACAGGCGCTCTTGAGCGCGCAGTCGTTTTCCTCAACCTTGCGGACGACCCGGCTGTTGAGCGTTTGATTACGCCGAAAATGGCTCTTACAACCGCCGAATATTTGGCTTATGAGCACGACATGCACGTTCTCGTTATCTTAACTGATGTGACGAACTATTGTGAAGCGCTCCGCCAGATGGGTGCGGCCCGTGAAGAAGTTCCCGCAAGACGCGGTTACCCGGGTTACATGTACACTGACTTGGCCGGTATCTATGAGCGTGCCGGTGTTATTAAGGGCAACAAAGGATCCGTTACTCAGATCCCGATTTTGACGATGCCCGGCGATGACATCACGCACCCGATTCCCGACTTGTCCGGTTACATCACCGAAGGCCAGATTGTGGTTTCAAGAGAATTGCACAGAAAAGGTATCTATCCGCCGATCAACGTTTTGCCGTCCCTTTCCCGTTTGATGAACTCGGGTATCGGTAACGGAAAAACCAGAGAAGATCACAAGGCGGTTTCCGACCAGCTTTATGCCGGTTATGCCGAAGGCCGTGACCTCAGAGGTCTTGTGGCCATCGTCGGTAAGGATGCTTTGTCTGAACGCGATAAGAAGATTTTGGAATTCGCCGACTTGTTCGAAGACAAATTCGTTCGTCAGGGCCGTTCCGAAAACAGATCTATTGAAGACACTTTAAACGTCGGTTGGAACATTCTTTCCAGTTTGCCCAAAGCTTACCTTGGAAGAATTGACAACAAGTACATTGACAAGTATTATCCGGAAAACAAGCTTGAGTGATGGCAATGGCAGTTCAAGATGTAAAGCCGACTCGTTCCGAACTTCAGGACGTCCAAAAGAGAATCAAGCTCTCTCAGAACGGTTATAAGCTGCTCAAAATGAAGAGAGACGGTTTGATTTTGGAATTCTTCAAAATCCTGAATCAGGCGCGAGGGGTTAGAGAAGAGTTGGATGCAGCGTATGCAAGCGCTGTTGAAAAAGTCAACTTGGCCTCAGCCGTAGACGGGTCCTTTACCCTCAAATCGGCCTCTTTCGCTGTCGACGCCGTTCCGACCATTGAACTCAAAAGCACAAACATTATGGGTGTTGTGGTTCCGAAGATCGAGGGCTCTGATGTCCACAAGGGCATTAATGAGCGCGGTTACGGTCTTGTCGGTACCGATGCCTATATTGACGAAGTGGCAGACGCTTATGAAATTCTTGTTGAGAAAATCATTGTCGCCGCCGAACTTGAAACAACCATGAAAAGACTCCTCGACGACATCGAGAAAACCAAGCGCCGTGTCAACGCGCTAGAATTCAAAGTCATCCCCGAGTTTGAAGAACAGGTCAAGTTCATCCGTCTCCGCCTTGAGGAAATGGAAAGAGAAAGCATGTCAAGTTTAAAGAAAATTAAAAAGAAAAAAGCCGTTCAGGCTTAACGCAGAAGAATTTTATTCTTCTGTTTTCTTTCCTTTTTTGGATAATCTTTTGAACATTTTTGCTTATTTTAAATCATTTTTATTAAATATTTATTTCAGGACAGTTTTACCGTTCTTTTTTTATTGTTGTCCTTTTTGTAGAATTCTTTGATATCATTTCGGAATATTTATATAATATCTTAAAAATCTTTGACTGTGTGAAATATTTTTGAAAAAAAGTATGACTCACCATTCGGTTTGACAACGTGAATTATCAAACCGAATGCTTAGATGTGAGTGAACTCTTATAGTTGCCTATTGAAGTTCACTCCTATCTTTGATTTTTGAATATAAGTATTTATTGAAAATTAAGATGGAGATACTATGAAATTATATCTAAACATTATATGCATATTTTTAATTTTGACTGTGTTATGTAATCTTTCAATCGCTTCTGATGAGGATAATACTTTCTCCATTTATACTCCCGAGTATGAAAAATTAGATGAAATGGAAAAGAAAAAAATAAATGAAGCTTCTGATCAATGGTATGAAGATCATACTTTTAATGTAACTGTTACAAAAATCTTTACTTCAAATCCCGTGGATTCAAAAACAACGGAATTAATTGTGGAAGAGATATATGAAAGTAATGACTTAAAATTTAAAAAAATGTTTAATTCATCATCATTGTCTTCGGTCGATAAATATTTGGTTGATTCAACTCCAAATGAAGTTATTATTGATGGGAAAGCAATTTCTTTAAAAACTCATTCTGAAGACATTTTTTCTTCCGAAAAAACGCTTGTAATGACAACTGAATCTGATCCATATAATTGGAAAGCTTATGGATATTCATACCCTGATCATTTATGGAAAGCTGTTTTTACAGGATATGTTACAATATATGTTGAAACAGATCCGATTAATTTAATTTGGCATAATACAAGTGCGAATCAAGTTAAAAATACAATTATTACTCATTCCGGTTGGCCAAGTTCTGCCGTTGCAGAATATAAATATGTTGTTTATGATTCTGGATTAGGTAGTTATGTTAACAGTACAAGT
The DNA here is from genome assembly GCF_032714515.1 of Methanimicrococcus hacksteinii. Lineage (NCBI taxonomy): Archaea > Methanobacteriati > Methanobacteriota > Methanomicrobia > Methanosarcinales > Methanosarcinaceae > Methanimicrococcus > Methanimicrococcus hacksteinii. The sequence continues at coordinate 25,316 of NZ_JAWDKC010000013.1, forward strand.
GTTGCTAGTAATCCCTTGAGGGCATTTGGGGGATACCATGTGAGGATTTACCCGATTAGTGAAGGATATGTAGTTGGTGGTGCCCATCAAGACAGCCAGGCGATAGTTGCTCGAGAACCTTATTACGAAAGTCATCAAATCGTTAATTTTGAAAGCGTAGAAAGACAAGTTGCAGGATATTTCAAAAGCAATTATGGTTGGTCTGTTTCATATAATTCTACTTCCGTAATTGGAGCTAAATATTATTCGCAAGATTATGGTTATCCTAGTGTTTACAACAATGGAAACGCCACTTTAATTACAAAAGTTTAAAAATGTGTTTAAGTTTAAAATTTGATAATTAATTATTATGAAATAATATATTATCAAATTCTATTTTTTATAATAAATGGTGGGGATATAAATGACAGGCTTATTCGAACAAAGTGAAAAAGAGAATAATCTCGTTTTTATCGGATTTCTTCTCATGCTCATTTTCTTTTTTTTGTGGCTGCCTTACTTTTCATTCGTCATTATTTTCTTCGGCGGGTTGGCTTATGCTGTTTACTCACGTAATCGTTTCAAATCCGTCTTCTTAGCTGTTTTGATGTTGATCATTTTCTTTTCTTACGCTTTTGTTGCCGGTTTGGATCAATGGCCGGGACTTGAATTATTTTTAAAAACTCTCATTCCGATTATGCCTTTTATTATTCCTTATTTGGGCGCCGTTTTCTTTGCAGCGGTCGGAAGTTCAAATTGGCAGATTCGGGCGCTTAATTATTTGATTGTGTTTGCCTTAATTATTTACATGCTCTCTGTTTTTTTGAAAGGGATTAATTAAAAGGAGCGGCGGCAATGGAAATTCTAAAACAAAATAAAGAAATACTTAACTTTTTAATTTTCATTAGTTTACTCTTTACCGCTTTCATTCTTTCATATCTTGCATTTACGTATGAATTTATCATTTTGTTCATTTTTGTCTTCTTCCTTTTGCTTTTCGGAAGCATTCTTTTCGGATATTTTTCTAAAAACCAGGTTCTTTCAGCAATTTTCGGATTTTTAATCTATCCGATTTCTTTGGCAGGAGCCGATTTCAATAATTTATCTAATCTTGATTTGAATTTTGAATATGTTCTTTCCTACGTTTTCTCGGAAATCATGCTGCTGTCTGTTTTAAGCGCCGCAATCGGATGGCTGGCCGCATCTCATCTCGAAGATCGTGATAAACAAATGTTTCGATATATGGCCGCAGCTTTTCTGTTTGTTTTTTATTTGATGATTTTCGCGGGCGTTTTCCGTCCGAATTAAATGAAAACAGTCATATAGAATTGAAGAAATGATAAAAGCATGGAATCCGCTTCTCAGAATAAAAATTTGAAAGATTTTATTTTAGCTGCTGTATTGGTTTTGACTTGTTTTTTAGGGTATGTTTTTCATTCTTCATTTTTCTTAGGTCAATTTATTTTCTTAATATTGCTTGTCGTTAATCCGCTTTTGTTCGGGTATATTTCAAAACGCCCGATCATGTCTTTTATCGTCGGATTTTTGCCGCTTTTCCTGTTGTTTCTTTACCGGTTGCCGTATGCTGCCGTTTTTCCGTCTCAGCTGGTCGATGATTTTATTTTGCTGATGCCCGGAGCTTTATTATTGGGCGCCGCCGGATATTTTATGGCGCAGCAAAAGCCGGACAAAAAGACACAAAACATGTGTTATATTCTTTCCGTTTTGCTGGTGCTGGGGACGATCGGATTTTATTTATTCCACTTTTTTTAAATTTTTAAATTGAACTAAGTACAAGAGATTATTATGATTGAGAATACAAAAACCGCAATCAAAAACCCGGTTGAAATGCAGACAAAAGAAGACAGGCTGAAAAATCTTCTTCTTCTGTTCATTTCAATCATACTTTACGGCAGTTTGCTGATTTATTACCCGCAATCTGACGCGGTGTTTTTAAAATACGCAAGAATCACGGGATTTTTCTTAACCGGAATGTTCGGCTTTATCGGAGGTTTTTTTCTGATTAACGCTTTAAGCGGCCGAAAACGCGTGAAACAATACAATTCAAAACTTCAAAATTCAGCGTTTCTCGTCATCATTGCGAGCTGGCTGGTTTTTGCGCTTGTCACTCAATGTTTTTCAATTTCAAACGTCACCGACCCGAGCGTTTACCGGCTCAAAATTCTGCTTTTTGCAGGCTCTTTGTTTGCTGCGGGTTTGTTGATTCAAATTTTTGCGCTTTATACAGATGACATCGCCGAAAAAATTGCCGCCGGCAAAAACAAAAAGGCGAATCATGGGGATTATGAGAATGAATCCTCTTCAACTCCTGTTGAGAAACAAACGAAGACTGAAAGGACGAATTCCATTCTTTTGGTGATTGGTTCAATTATCTTTTTATTTCTGTTTTTCTTCGCTTTATCGGACCCGGATGCAGAATATCTGAGATTTGCAAGATCCAACGGTTATACCTGGTCAGGTTTGCTGGCTATGGTAATTGGGGTTGTCTTAGTTGACATGTTCAGCGGGCGAAAAGCGGTTCCGGCAAAAAATGTCGGATTCGCTGTTTTTTTAGGCATTGGTATTGCTGTTGCCGCCGTCATTCTTTGTTTCATGGTCGGGGCTTTGTCCTATTTTGATATCGTGAATCCGGCTGATTACTTGCCTCTGATACTGAAATTCGGGTGCATCATGTTTGCGGCCGGAATTTTAGTTCGATTCATCGGTCTTTATATTGACGATTTCGTTTGGAAATACGTTTCCAAAGAATTAAAATTCTAATTTCAATATTTCCCGATATTAACGGAAAATATTTGATTCACTCTTGTTTTTCTTTTTTATTTTACACCCTTGAATCTAACAGATGAAGACTTCTTCGAAAAATTCCGTTTTTATTTTCTTTTGATTTTCTTGATTTTTTTGTTTTTCTGTTATTATTCGATTTTTTTGTTTTATTTTTTTAAATCTATCTCTTTTCAAAAAATTTAAAAACGTATTTATCCCGCCTGTTTCTTTTTTATTTTTGTGACTCATTTGAAAAATCCGGTCATCTGTTTTAACATATGTTTAACGATTGTTTTATATATCAAAAAATATTTAAAAGGTGTAATATCATGAAAAAAAGTTTTTTTAAAACAGTGTCCGTTTTTTTGGCGGTATTGATGCTGAGCATGGCTTTTGTGCCGGTTGTCAGCGCCCAGGCGGATCAGCAAAAAATAACGGCGCTTGAAAACGAAATCGCTGACGTTATGAGCCGTACGGAATTGTTAAAAGACGACGCCGAGTCAAAAGTCGTGGCCGCCGAATTAGATGACGGTTCCGTTTTCTACGCGGTGAGCTGGAACGACCCTGAAATCGACGGCAGAGTCAATTTTGCACTGATGACTGAAGCGGATTTAATTTCCGAAGGATATCTGAAATCAAGCGGCCTTTCAAACTTTGAAATTGCGGATGCCGTTACCCGTGCATCTTATTCCTTTTGGAACGGCAGCTATATTTCAACTTACGGAAACAGCGTGACGGGCGGTTTCAATATGTATCTTTCACCGGTGGATGCTCCGTTTGTCTTTAATAACGGCGCCACCGTCGCCGGTGCTTTGGGACGCCTCGTTTTTGCGGCAACAGGTCTCGGTTCCACCGTCGCGTATGCCGTCGGCGTTCTTATCACGGTCGCAATCAAAGCGATGTATCATTTCGGAAAGAATCCGGACGGCAGTATTGTCATTCAGGTTCCCTACGCTTCCGCAATCGCTTACGCGGCCGGTCTTCCGGGATATATCAAAGTCGGTTCAATCACGTATTGGTTCTGAAGTTTCATGAATGAGGCCGTTTTTCGGCCGTTTTTATTTTTTAAAAATCGATTCAGGTAAAAATATGGAATTCAAAAATAAAAGAAATCTGTCAATTCTCGGAATTTTGATTATTTTAATCATGATTTGCGCGGCAAGCGCTTACGCTTATTCCGATCCCGTAAAAACAAGCCTTGCGACGATTGTTTCCGTATTTGCGGTCGGCTTTGCCCCGCTCTATTGTTTCGGAAAAGGAATCGTTGAAAAAAAGCAGCAGCATATCGGTGTTCAGATATTGATTTCGCTGATTATTCCTTTCATTTGGGTCGCTGTTTCAACTTACCGCTGGTATTCGGGATTGCCGCCGCTCACTGCCGGAGAAACGCCTCTTGCAGCGTTTGGAGCCGTTTGGATTGAAGCGTTCGTTTTCTTTTTAATGGGCGTTATGTTTGCTGTCGGCGGCTGTTATACGGATAGAATTGTTGAAAAACTGAAAAATATCGGAAAAAATTCGGTTTGAATCTTCCGTTTTGATTTTATTTTTCATTTCTCTTTTTTTCTTTCAGTTTTTGTCTCAGTTTTCTTTTTTTAATTGTTAACCATTAATCATCTTTAAATTCAAAAAAATCAAAGTTCCATAACCTTCAGGTTTACAATACCGTTACAGATTCATATCTTCAAACCAATGTAAACGATTAGATTTATTAACAATAAAAAAAGTCAATGTTTTGAGGTTATAATTATGGACGCCAAAAATTACGTTGAAACTGTTTTGGAAGATGTCAAAAGACGAAACGCCGGTGAAGTTGAATTTTACACGGCTGTTGACGAAGTTCTCCACTCTTTAATTCCTGTTCTTGAAAAGAAGCCCGAGCTCATCGATGCGGCCATTCTGGAAAGAATTACGGAGCCTGAGCGAATGATTTATTTCCGCGTCCCGTGGACGGACGACTCCGGAAAAATCCAAGTCAACCGCGGATTCCGCGTTCAGTTTAACGGCGCGATCGGCCCCTACAAAGGCGGCATTCGCTTCCACCCGACAGTGAATCAAAGCATCGTGAAATTCCTCGGCTTTGAACAAATCTTTAAGAACTCCCTGACCGGTCTGCCCATGGGCGGCGGCAAAGGCGGTTCCGACTTTGACCCGAAAGGCAAGTCCGATGCGGAAATCATGCGTTTCTGCCAATCCTTTATGTCAGAATTATACAAACACATCGGCCCCGACGTCGATGTTCCGGCCGGCGATATCGGTGTCGGCGGCAGAGAAATCGGTTTCATGTACGGCATGTACAGAAAACTCTCCAACTCCAGCAGCCAAGGCGTTTTGACCGGAAAGCCGCTCACATTCGGCGGCAGTCTCGGCAGAACACCCGCAACCGGCTACGGCCTTCTTTATTTCGCCGATGAAATGCTCAAAGACAAAGGCACCTCCTTCAAAGACAAAATCGTTGCCGTCTCCGGCTCCGGAAACGTTGCCATCTACGCCATTGAAAAAGCACAGGAATTCGGCGCAAAAGTCGTCACCTGCAGCGATTCCGGCGGATACGTTTACGACGAAGAAGGCATTGACCTCGCTGTCGTCAAACAGCTCAAAGAAGTCGAAGCCCGCAGAATTAAAGATTATCTCGAATTCAGACCCGGTGCCAAATACGTTGAGGGCAGCACCAATGTTTGGGAAGTCAAATGCGACGTTGCCCTTCCCTGCGCCACTCAGAACGAGCTCAATTTGAAATCCGCCGAAAAGCTGATTCAAAACGGCGTCAAATTCGTTGCCGAAGGCGCCAACATGCCGACAACACTCGATGCCGTTGCAGCTTTCCAAAAAGCAGGCGTCTACTTCGGCCCCGCCAAAGCCTGTAACGCCGGCGGCGTTGCCTGTTCCGGTCTTGAAATGACGCAGAACTCCATCCGCCTCTCCTGGACCTTCGAAGAAGTCGATGAAAAACTCCAAGCCATCATGAAAAATATTTTCGCCGCCTCCAAATCGGCCGCCAAAGAAATCGGCGACGAAGACAACCTCTTGGCCGGCGCAAACATCGCAGGCTTCTTAAAAGTGGCCGATGCCATGATCAAGCAAGGCGTCATCTGAAAAAAAAGAATTATAACCCGAATCAGAAGTTCATTTTGAATTTCTGATTTTATTTCTTAATTGCCTTTTATTTTTAAAAAACGGATTTTTGTTTCATTTGCATTTTCTTTTTTTGTGTTTTGTTTTTTTTGCATTTTCTTTGTTTTTTCGTATTTTGTTTTTTTGCCTTTGTTTTATTTTATTTCAAAAACAGACACCGATTTTGGCTTTTAAAAACCGAGCTGTTCGCGCGCGCAGCAGGCACTGTATCAACAAAACAAAAAAATCATTCTCTGAAATTCAGCGGCCGCGTCTCCTTCACCTTTTCAGGCTCATAAATCCGCTTTCCTTCCTTCAGAAAATCCGGCAGCCGTTTTCTTTTCGATCCGAGCAGCTGAATGCAGTATGAAACCCCGCTGATTTTCTCGCCCCAAAGCCCGTGAATGCGGTGAACGCCGATGAGATTGATGTAATCTTCCAAATCGTCCCGTTCCGTTTTCATATGACTGACCACTTCACAAAGCGCTTTCACATCATCAATCGCGCGGTGAGAATTTTCGACCCCTTCGATTTGATAATATTCGATTGCCTCTTTCAAAGAATGCGGGTAAGCCTTCCGGTCTTTTAAAATCGTAAATGTGTCCAAAATATCAAAAGACACCGGAATACTCTTGCCGAATTTTTCCAGCATTTTCAAAATAAAAGAAAGATCAAACTGAGCATTGTGCGCGACAATCAGCGTCTTTTCCGCCGGATTAAAAATCTCCGAAAACCGGTCGACTGCTTCACTCTCTTCCATGCCTTCGCTTTCAAGCATGTCATCTGTAATATGCGTCAGCTCAACGATTTCTTCGGGAATCTTTTCCCCCGGCGGCAGCCGAACCAGCAAATCAATGCTTTTTTCTTCCGCCTCGGCGCCGTATTCATAGCGGCGGACAGCGGCAAGCTCAATAATCTGATTCTCGTCAACCGACAAGCCTGTCGTTTCGACATCAATAAAAATAATCTGTTCATATCCCGGAAAAATATCCGAAACACTGCAATTTGATACGGTCATGGGAGGAGTCTTCCGTTCATTTGTAAACAGTCATTTCTTTTCTGAAATTAAACTGTTTCGCCGTTTTTGAAATTTTGAGGTTTTTTTAAATTTTTAAATTTTATCCGATTGTTCTGAAATTTAATTAAAGCCATTTCGGCCACTTCATGCCAAACGATTCGGCCATTCCCGAAACTTCGTCATGAATTTCTTTGTCCGTTTTCAGCATCAAAAATCCGTAAAACAGGCCGCCCGCCGTAAACGCAATCAGCAAAAGCAGAACATTCGTAATCGGCAGCACATATTTGAATCCCAGAAGGAAAACGCACATCAAAAGCGACATGACAACCATCTTTGAAACAGATAACCAATTATAATGAACGGCAATCACTTTTCTCAGAAGCAGATACGCCAATGCCGAATTCAGTCCCATCGCAAGGACCGTTGCAAAAGCGGCGCCTTCCATTCCGTACATCGGAATCAGAATCATGTTCAGCGCAACATTGGCAATGATGCCGGCCGCAATGGACAAAAACGCGTATTTCGGATGGCTGATTGCGTTTAAACAAATGCTTTGCAAGTACATGAATACCGTAATGATTTGAATGAATGACAGCAAAAATAAAGCCGGAACGCCGGGGACATAAGCGTCGCCGTAAAACAGATCAATGAAATCATATCCTAAAATCAGGAAACTGAAAAAAATCGGAATCGCCAGCATCAAAGAAAGCGATGTTCCGCTCCTGAGCCCTTCCGTTATCTTTTCATATTGCTTCGTTTCGTTCCACGCGCTGAATTTCGGATACAAAACCGCTTTCACGGATGTCGCCGCAAGGCCTGCCAGCATTGAAAACTGGTACACAATCCGGTAGATGCCCGCTTCGGTTTCAGTCATGTAATGCCCGATGAAAACAACATCAATATTCTGGTACACCAAATAGCAGCTCATCACCAGAAAAATCAGAACCGCATACGTTAAAACGCGCCTGAAATTTTCTTTGGAGAATTTCATCAGTTTTAATTGGTTGTAGCGGTGCGCAAAAATCGCGGCAAAAACCATTCCCGCCAAAAAACCGCCCAAAAGCCCGAAAATGTGATACCCGAGATAAACAAAAAGAATCTGAAACAGTGAACGAACGGCCGTGTTTAAAAACAGCGACACTTGAAAAGCATTCACTTTCCCGTCCGCGTAGGCCGCATAAATCCGGCTGTTGTAAAAGTAATCAATAATCAGCGCCGCAATAATCCACCAGAAAATTCCCGTCTCCATAATCATTGAGGCCGGGAAAATGACGGCCGATAAAAACAATCCGCCGACGCACAAAATCAAATAAACAGCGCGAAGCGTCATTGAAGCGGTATAATATTCATTCCGTTCCCGCCCTTCGCTGATGATTTTAACGCTTGCTTCCCCGATTCCGCTTTCCGAAAACAGATAGAAAAGAGCGCTGTATGAAAAAAACAGGAAATAAACGCCGACAATCGACGGGTCGACGACGCGCGTAAAATAAATCGTGCTCAAAAAACCGATGGCGGTTAAACCGAATTGAGAGAGGAGCGACACAAGCGTTTGCGAGTGAACCGTTTTTCTGTCTCCGGTTCCGCTTTCTCCTTTCTTTTTTCCGATATTTGAAAAAATATCCGCCGTTTGAGCCATACTTCTAAAAAGGGTCTTCTGTATTTAAAATCTGTCTCGCAAAATCAGATTTTGCTTTTAATTTTTTTTAAATCCGCACCGTTCGCGCGCGAAACGCGCCGTAAAAAATCAAACTTCATAAAACGGTTTTTTGAACAATTCCGAATAATTCTGCGGATTGACCAAAAAGTCCAGTTTTTCCAAATCATTGACCAGCCCGTACATGTCAACGCCCGAGTACAGGCCGACTTCCGGATAGCTTTTCGGCTTTCCGTAAGAAAGCGGCGGCAGTTTGTCATAGCTGCCGTTCTGCGCGATTCCGTCTTCGGTGAGGTAGTATGCAAGTCCGGCTCTGCAGCGGATCGGCTCGTATTCCGAATCAAACGCGTCGGACACCCAGTTGGCCATCACCAGTTCGGCGCTGTCGGCATTGACGGTCACATGTCCGTAGTTCGGCGGAATCAAAACAACGTCGCCTTCGTTGGCTTCGACAATGATGAAATCCGAAAAATCGCTTTTTTGAAGCAAATAGGTTGCCGTTCCCCGAATCACTTGGTAGACTTCGGGGTAGGAAAGCATTTCCGCTTTGCAATGGTCCGGACACGGGTGATAATGGCCGGCGGTTTTGACAAATTCGGGGCCGAGCATCGCCGGCGGGATAACCGTAATATCATAACGGAGCCTGGCGTTTTTCATTTTTTCAAGCTCTTCGGCCGACAAATGAACCTCCCGATACATGTCGTAAAGAATTTTGTCGGGATATGAAATCCAGGTGCCGTCCATTAAGACATCCGTCATGTCTCGGATTTTTCGTGTGCTGTGAGCAGTGGAGACTTTTGAAAAGTCGGGGTGAGCAAACATTGTTTTTCTCCGGCTTGTTTTGTAAGATGTCTTTTCTATATTCTTCGTTTTATAAATATTTACTCTTCAAAACGCTTGCGTATCGCTTCGGCGTGTTCAAACAATCCTTCCGTTTCCGCCAAATCAATAACAGCGTCTTTAATTTCGCTCAACCCTTCTTTGCTGATCCTTTGAATCGTGAACGATTTTAAGAAGTGGGCGGTATTCAGTCCCGAATACATCCGGACATAACCGGACGTCGGCAAAACGTGGTTCGTTCCGGAAGCATAATCGCCGGCAGGAACCGGAGCGTAATTCCCGATGAAAACCGAACCCGCATTCTGAATCTGATTCAAAACCGTATCTTCGACTTCGGGATCCGTCATAATTTGAAGGTGTTCGGGTCCGAATTTGTTTGAAAAGTCAATACATTCCTGCATGTTTTCGGCAATCAGAACCGCCGAATTTTTAAGCGACGCTTCAATGATTTCTTTTCTTTGGGCCGTTTCGGATTGCTTTTCGATTTCTTCCAAAACCGCTTTTGCCAGCTTTTCCGAAGGCGTCACTAAGATCGAAACCGAATTCGGGTCGTGTTCCGCCTGCGCCAAAATATCGGCGGCGGTCATTTTCGGATTCGCGAAATCATCGGCGATAATCAAAACTTCGCTGGGCCCGGCGGGGAAATCAATTTCCGCGTAATCACGGATTTTCATTTTGGCATATGTCACAAAAACATTTCCCGGGCCGACGATTTTATCGACGCTCGGAATACTTTTTGTTCCGTAAGCCATTCCCGCAATCGCCTGAGCGCCGCCTGTTTTGAAAACTTTGTCGGCGCCTGCAATCTTACAGGCCGCAAGCGTCAGCGGATGAACCGTTCCGTCAGCGCGGGGCGGGGTGCAGACAATGACTTCCGAGACGCCGGCCACTTTTGCCGGCAGCGCCGTCATCAAAACAGTGGACGGGTAGCTGGCGCGTCCGCCCGGAACATAGCAGCCGACACGCTCCAGCGGAATTGTCTTCTGTCCCAAAACGATTCCGGGCGTATCTTCAATGTACCAGATTTCTTTCGGCAGCTGAGCCGCGTGGAATCTTCGAATGTTTTCCGCGGCCTGACGCAGGTGCTTCAGAAGATTGGAATCCAAAGACGCAATCGCCTCTTCTACTTCATCGGGCGTGACTTCCAATGTCGAAAGTTCGGCTTTGTCAAACTGTTTGGCATACGCCAAAATCGCCTGATCGCCGTTTTTTTGAACATTTTCTAAAATGGCGTCCACCGCAGAACCGACATCTGTCAACCCTTTTCCGCGGGAAAGCAATTGATCTGATTCCGAGCCGGACAACTCGGTTATTTTTTTGCAAATCATGTTTTTTAAAATCTTCTGAAATCACATAAACTTTACTCTTTTTTTAAAATCGAAAAGCTTAAAGTGAAGGCGATACAGGATAAAATTAAATAGCTTGTATAGAATTATTGTTTTATTTATTTAGTGTGTCTGATTCATTTTTACCGCTTTGCTTTTTCAAGGCGGCGAATCATTCGTTTTATCGTTGTATTATTATTGAGGTTATTATCTTGGCGAAAAGAACTATCCGTAAACAAACTTCTGAACGCCGCTCCTCCAACGATTCGGATACGACTGTCACAGTTTCTGAAGAATATACTGTCGAAGAATCGGCAGACGCAGAATCTGTCACAGTCACCGAATCCGTTGAAGTCAGCGCCGAAGAAGCGGCAGCGTCGCCGAAAGACGACTCGGGAGACTCTAAAAAGAGCTTCCTGAATGAATATAAGGACAAAAATAAGTTAATGACAAGCGTTCTTTACGGCATCGGTGTGCTGATTTCCGCGCTTTTGGCTTTTTATATCCGTATTATTCCCAGAGACGGTGTTTTCATGGAAAACGGCTTTATCCGTCTCGGCGAAAACGACCCGTGGTACCACTGGCGAAACGTCAACTACCTGCTCGAAAATTATCCGAGCATGATGTGGTTCGATCCGGCAACAACTTATCCTTACGGCACGCCCCAGGCCTTTGCGCCGCTTTACGATATGATTGCGGCAACCGTGATTAAAGCCCTTCAGATCGTCACAGGAAACGGAACCGAAGAGTTTGCAATGACTGTTTTTGCCTACTGGCCGTGCGTTTTGGCAGGCGTCTGCGTCATTGCCGTTTACTTCGTTGCAAAATACTTGTTTGACAGCAGAAACATCGGCTTGATGTCCGCTTTCCTTTTGGCGGTCGCGCCGGGTCAGTTCCTGTCCAGAAGTATCATCGGTTTCAGTGACCACCACGTTGCCGAAGTTCTTTTCAGCTCCCTTGTTATTTTGTTCCTGATTCTCACGCTTTTAAAAGCGCGCGACAAAATCATCACCTTTGAAGACATTTTCAAAGGAAAGCTTTCCGCGTTCAAACCCATTTTACCCTACGCCATTTTAACCGGCCTTGCCATGGGAACTTACACGCTCATTTGGGAAGGCGCGCTTTTGTTCGCGTTTATCATCGGTGTTTTCATCACGATTCAAATGATGATTAATCACCTCAAAGGCGAAGGAACGGCTTTCATCGCCGTGACAGGTTTGATTATTTTCGTCATTGATCTGCTGTTTATTTTTGTGACGCCGCAGATCGGTGAATACAAATCCCTTCACTTGATGGCGCTCGGCGCAGGTATTCTCGCAATGGTCTTCATGGCGGTTCTTTCCTACGCGCTTGAGAAAAAGAACTTAAACAGACTTTATTATCCGGGCATTCTTGCCGGTCTCGTTGTCATTGTTTCCGTTGTCGGAAGCTTGGTTTCGTCAACCGTTAAGAACGCGCTTCTCGGCCTTGTCGGGTTCTTTACAAGAACCGGCGGCGCTTTGACAATCGGCGAAGCATCCCCGTATTTCGGAAGCGATGTCAACCCGCTTTTGTTTACCGTTCTGATTGCGGTTTTCCTGATTCTCCTGCCGTTTATGGCCACTTCTTACATTAAAAAATCAAATGTCAAGAAAGGCTTATTGGCCGGCTGGTCCGTTCTTTTCCTGCTGCTTGTTCTGGCTTCCGGAAGTGCGCTCAGTTTGTTTACGACATTCTCCGTCATGGGATATATCTGGATCCTCGCGCTGCCGATTATGGCTTACATTGCCGTCAAAAACAACAGCATGGAAAAGATTCTGCTTGTTGTTTGGACCGTCATTTTGCTTTGGGCCATGGTTCAGCAGAACAGATTTACTTATTACTTCGTGGTTCCGGTCGTCATCCTGACGTCCTGGCTCTTCATGGAACTCGCCCGCGCCGTTAAAGCGGACGAAGCATGGGCGCTCTTTAACAAGAATTTCCTTTCCAAAGACCGCAATAAACAGCCTGAGCCGGCTCCCTCCTATTCCTCCAAACAGGAAAAAGCACAGTCACGCCGCGACTCTTCGAAAGTGAAAGCAAAACCCGCAGACAACGGCAATGAGAAAATCGCTGTTGCCGCGGTTGTTTTGATAATCGCACTCGGCTTCCTTTTGGTTCCGACTTACTCTCTGACAACGCAGTACGTTTCAGGAACGGGCGGTCCGAACGAAGCTTGGATTGATGCTTCCCTGTGGCTCCGCGACAACACGCCCGAACCGGGTTTGGATTGGTTCGGCCACTACGAAGAACCGCTTCAGGACATTGACGGCGACGGTGTTGCGGATACCGGATCCGGTATCGGTATTGAGCATTTCGAGAATCAAGCGAGTATTGTTCCGTTTGATTATCCGGGATTGGCGTACGGTGTTCTGTCTTGGTGGGACTACGGCCACTGGCTGGAAGTCATCGGCGAACGCATGGTCAATGCCAACCCGTTCCAGTTCGGTGTCGGCGGACGCCGCGGCGCAATTACGGATGAAATGATTCCGGGCGCTGCTCCCTTCTTTGTTGCCGAAACCGAAAAAGAAGCCACCGGCTATTTGGCTGACATCGATCCGCGCGAAGACAAAGTCGGTGCCCGCTACATTGTAACGGACATTGAAATGGCCTCGGGCATGAGCAAATTCTACGCGATGACCGCATGGACTTTGGATACACAAAACTATTCGGTAACGATTAACTTAAATGGCCAGGACACGACGCTTATCGGCAGTGACAGGTATTTCAATTCAATGGTTTACCGTCTCCATATGCTGGATGCCGTCGGTTTGGAACAGTACCGTCTGGTTTACGAATCCATGGGCTACAGCTCAAGTTCGACAATGTCGGCGCAGGAAATCTTCTACAAGCAGCTTTACAACCAGCTTTATTCCAAGAGCGTGACTGAAACCAATACCGGTTACGTTAAAATCTTTGAATATGTGGAAGGCGCCGTCATCAAAGGAACGGCCGCTCCGAACGAAACGGTTGATTTGACTCTGACGATTCAGACCAACCAAAACCGCATCTTCAACTATAACCAGAGTGTTAAAGCAGATGCCGACGGAAGTTTCTCATTCACCGTTCCGTATTCCACAACCGGACCCAAAACCGGCGAAACCAACTTCGCAGTCAAACCCATCGGAAGCTACACCGTCAAGTACGGCGCCGCTGAAGAAAGAGTGGATGTCAGCGAAGACGATATTTTAAACGGCAGAACCGTTACGGTCTGATTTGAAAATTTAAAATAAGATGAAATGAAACGGAAATTTTTACCGTTTCTTTCCTTTTCTTTTTTCATTTTTTTTTGTTTGTTTTTTTGTTTTTTTGTTTGTTTTTCCGGGACAGCGCCTGCGCGCGAGCCGGGCATATTTTGATTATTTCTCCAAAAACATGACCGGCTTTTTTCTTTTTCTTTTTCTTTTTCGTTTTTTATCGGGCGAATTTTTAAATCATTTGTCTCATTCATAGAATCATAATTTTCAAGGAGATTAAAAATGACTGAATTAAATGTTGTCAATAAAACCCCGAATCAGCCTAAAAAATCCGGTCCCGTCATTGATATGAGTCGCATCAAAAATGTTTTTGTCGTGATGAGCGGCAAAGGCGGTGTCGGCAAAAGCACGGTGGCCTGCGCGCTTGCGGCCGGACTTGCCGCCCGCGGAAATCATGTCGGTTTAATGGACTGCGACATTCACGGGCCGAGCGTTCCGGCAATTTTCGGAATCAAGCAGGAGGATTTGCAGGTCGTTGATGAAAAAATGGTTCCGGCAAAGCCTGAGCCGAATTTAAATCTCGGCGTCATTTCAATCGGCCTTTTGCTTCCCGATGACGATACGCCCGTGATCTGGCGCGGTCCGGCAAAAGCGGGCGCGATTCAGCAGTTTTTTACCGATGTCGCGTGGGGCGATTTGGATTACTTAATTATTGATCTGCCGCCCGGAACCGGCGATGAGCCGCTCGGCATCATGCAGCTTCTGCCGAAAAACAATGGGGCGATTGTTGTCACCATTCCGCAGGACATTGCTTTGACCAGCGTCCGCAAGTCTTTGACGTTCCTTCAAAAGTTGGATGTTCCGCTCATCGGCATTGTCAGCAACATGGACGGGCTGATTTGTCCGCACTGCAGCGAAGAAATCGAACTTTACGGCTCTTCGGGCATTGAAAAAGCGGCTTCTGATTTCGGCGCGGAAATCTTGGCCCGTCTTCCGATGGATCCGGCCTTTTCAAAAGCGCAGGAAGAAGGCAAAATGGTTGAATGGATGATTCATGATTCCGAATGGACAAAGCGTTTTCAGAATGTTTTGAATACGGTTGAAAAGAACAGTTCCGAATCTTAATTTTTTTGTAAAATCTGCCGGCGTTTTGCCGGCTTTTCTTATTTATGTCTGTTGTTTGAATCGTTTTCGGTCGATTACTTTTTTTACATTTGCACTCTTCAAAAAATATATATATCGGTAAGGTATTGTTTACTCATTAGAGCAATTCGGTTTACAATAATTGCTTATGTTATCCTTTTTAATAATTTATCTTTTTATTTGTGATATTTATGAGTGAAGTTTTGAATCAGTATGATGATGCAAAGATTAAAAAAATGGTCCTTGCTGCGCTTTTCGCGGCTCTGATTGCCGTCGGCGCTTATATCAAAATCCCGATTACGCCTCTCGGCGTCCCGATTACGCTGCAAACCTTTTTTGTTTTGCTGGCGGCCGTGACGCTCGGGCGCAATTGGGGGACGGTCAGTGTTATTGTTTATCTCCTTGTCGGTTTTATCGGCTTTCCGGTTTTTGCCGGCGGCAACAGCGGTCTCGGAATCCTTTTCGGGCCGACCGGCGGGTATTTGTATTCATTTATTTTCGTTGTTTTCATTGTCGGCTGGATGAGTGACCTGTCCGCGAAGAAAACGCCTGTGTTAATGTTTTCCATTGCCGCTCTGGGCAGCATTTTGATTCTGGGCATCGGTTCCGTTCACTTAGGATTTTCAAGCCAAATTCCGATTGGAGCGGCTTTTGCCGGCGGATTTGTTCCGTTCTTCGTCGGGGATATGATAAAATCAATCGCAATCGGTCTGATTTCACCGATATTGATTAAAAAGATTCAAAAATAATAACTGCATTCTGCAGAAGAAAAAACGGGGGAATGATAAATGACAGAAGAGACAAAAACTTCTCAGGCCAAAGAATACCTTCCGGCTGCCGGATCCGAGCCGGGAGTTCAAACTGAAACCGAATCGGAAGTTCGGCCTGAAATCGAATCCGATTCTCAATCCGACGACGGTTTGATTTCTCAATCCGATAATCGTTCAAATTCTCAGTCCGACAATCGTTCAGATTCTCAGTCCGATACTGATTCTGATTCCGGGTTTGACGATGACTCTGATTCCGGCAGCGGCAGTTCCGGCTCTGACGAGAAGGAAGCTGTTTTTGAAGCGCGCTGTTTGTCATTCGCTTATCCGGGCGAGTCTCCGATTCTGAAAAATATTAATCTGAAAATTTACAAAGGCGATTTTACGATTATTGTCGGGCTGAACGGTTCGGGCAAATCGACTTTCGCTTATCATTTGAACGGGCTTCTGCGCCCGTCGTCCGGCTACATGAAAGTATTCGGCAGAGATACGAAAGAGCCCCGAAATCTTCCCGAAATTCACCGCAAAGTCGGTATCGTTTTTCAAAATCCGTATATGCAGTTTGTCGGAAACACGGTTGAAGAAGACATCGCATTCGGTCCCGAGAATTTGGGGCTGGATCGTAAAGAAATCAAAGAGCGGGTCGCCAATGTTTTGGAGGCCGTTCACCTTCAAGGTTTGGCCTATCAGGATCCGTCCACGCTCAGCGGCGGTGAAGCGCAGGCGGCAGCTATTGCCGGCGTGCTTGCAATGGATCCGGAATGCATCGTACTGGATGAAATCACTTCCATGCTGGACATTGCCGCCGAAGACCGCATTTTGAAAATTATTGACGACCTTCGCGAGCGCAGTAAAACGCTCGTTTATATCAGCCATAATCCGCAGGACCTGCTCAAAGCAGACCGGATTATTGTTTTTGACAAAGGCGAAATCAGTTTTGACGGCGACCTGAACGCTTACATCGCGTCCGGAAAATATCGTCTTCCCGACATGATCACGCTTTTAAAATCTCTTCGGGAAAACGGATTGGATGTGTCAGAAACCATTTCAGATCCCCAAGAAGCAGCCGCGGAAATCTTAAAGCATATTCGTCCGGATGATGACGAAAATAAAGAAATCGCGGAAACCGTTGAAGCCGAAGAAGCCACGGAAGCTGAAAAAACTGCTGAAACCCGGGAAACTATAGAAGCTGAAAAAACCGCTGAAGCCCGAGAAACTATAGAAGCTGAAAAAACTGATGAAGTCCGAGAAACTATAGAATCTGAAAAAATTGCTGAAGTCCGAGAAACTATAGAAGCTGAAAAAACTGATGAAGTCCGAGAAACTATAGAAGCCGGAGAAGTCACAGAAAAACCGCAATGAAATAAAAACGGAAGATAGAGATGTACAAACAATTCCTGTCCTATGTCAACGGCAAGTCTTTCTTGCACAAACTGGACCCGCGGACAAAAATCATTACTTTGATGATTTTAAGCATCATCATTTTTAATGTCCATCGCCTCTGGAGTTTACTTTCCATCTTCCTCTTGTTTTTGGTCGTTGTCTTAATTTCCCGCGTCTCTCTTCGGAAACTGCTTGTTTCGCTGAAACCCATGATGTTTTTTATCGGCATTGTTTTTCTGCTTCATTTTATTTTTGCGCCGGCACCGGTTTTCTCGGACGTGACGATGTCTGTTCATATTATGAACAATCAGTTTAATCAAATTGAGGAGCGGTGGATTATTACGCCGAATCCGGCCGGTGAAGATGTTCATTATCTTCAGTATTACAGTGTTGTTCCCGTTTACAATTTTTCGGAACTTGCCGAAGTTTCCGAAGCGGGTCATTTTATTTTCATCGAGCCGGCTCACGACGAACCGCCGAAAGATATTTCGCCGACGGGGGAGCCGCCGAAGGATGAGCTGTCAAAGAGCGAACCCTCAAAGGACGAACCGCTGAAAGACGAATCTCTGTTTTTCGGAAAAATGAAAGTTGAACGCATTCCGCACGACGAGCTTTCCGAAGAGCAAATCCGCCGGTTTGATTATGCCGGTCCGTTTCCGGCCGTAACTGTTTCCGGTTCGTATTCTCAACTGCCCGCGCCTGTCATTTATCAGGTCACTGTTTCTCCGGAAAAGAGTTTTTCCGTTTATCCGAGTTTTTACAGCTTCATGACCGGTCTCGGCGTTGCTTTAAAATTCATTTTATTGATTTTGTTTGCCTCTTTAATGGCGGCCACAACAAAGCAGTCGGCTTTGATTCAGGGCATTGAAAGACTTGTCCGCCCGATTCCGCTGAAATGGGCGAATATGACATCTCATGATTTGTCGCTCATGGTCTTTTTAACAATCCGGTTTATTCCGCTTTTGATTTCGACTTCCTCTCAAATCAAAAGCTCTTCCCTTTCCCGCGGTTTCCATCCCGGAAAACACCCGTTCCGCGCAATTAAAATCATTTCAACGGGACTTGTCAATTCCATTATTAATTTCGCCGACGATGTTTCCAGGGCCATGCAGAATCGGGGATACACGGGCGTCGGGAAGACTTCCATGAACGAACTGAAATTTACGAAAAGAGACGGGATCTTTTTCTGCTCCTTTGTGCTTGTCATGGCGGCAATCATTGTCGTGGTCGGCTGGCTTCAGCTTTTTGTCGCGGCAACTTTGATTTAATCGGAAAACTCCGATCTTTCATTTTTTTTTTTGATTTTTATTTCATGACATTTTATTTTTGCCGCAATGTTTTTATAGAAACGAACCGACATTCAAGTATCTTTTTGATACTATTCTGTTTTATACGATTAAAACAAAAAAGGTGAATCATGAAATCGGGTTGAGAATCTTTTTATTTCTCAATCGTATTATTATTCTAATTATTGATATTATTCAGGAGTCAAAACGATGCTTCAAATTGAAGATTTATGTGTGGAAGTGGCAGGCCGTCCCCTTCTCAAAAATGTAACGCTTGAGGTGGAGAAGGGCGAGACGACCATTTTGTTCGGCCCCAACGGCGCCGGAAAATCCGCGCTTTTGAGCACGATTATGGGTTTTTCCAATTATGAAGTGACGTCGGGAAAAATCTTTTTCAAAGGAAAAGACATCACGGACGCACCGATCAATGAGCGCGCCAAGATGGGTATCGGCATCATGGCACAGCGCCCGCCCAATATTGTCGGCGTTAAGCTTCGCGATTTGCTGGAAATCGAATCGCAGAAGAAAGTGCTGAATCTGGACGAACTGGCCGGATCGATTGACATGAAGCGTTTTTTGGACCGCGACATCAATGTCGGCTTTTCCGGCGGCGAAATCAAACGTTCCGAACTCCTTCAGCTCAGCGTTCAGCAGCCTGATTTTTATTTGCTGGACGAACCGGAATCCGGTGTTGATCCCGTTAACATGGCTCAAGTCGGCAGCACGATTAAAAGACTCATCTGCAACAAAAAAGCCTGTGCGGCCAATGATCCCGACCGCAAATCCGCGCTTGTCATCACGCACACCGGCGAAATTTTGGATTATTTGGACGCCGACAAAGCGTATATCCTGTGCAACGGATCTGTTATGTGCTCCGGCAACCCGAACCGCCTGCTCAAAGAAATCAAGACGCAGGGATATGACGAATGCATTCGATGCAAATTGAATTTGACTCAGATTCAGTGAGGCGGAAAAATGACTGAAAACAACAACACAAAAAACAAAGAAACGGCAGAACGCGCTCAAAAAGCATTGGATAAAGAAGCCATGTTCGGCGGTCATGTGGATTTGAAAATGTATCATATTCCCGACGAATCGCTCGAAGTCAAAAAGATGACCGATTTGGATTCCATGATGAAATCTTCTTTAAAGAATGTCGGAATCGAAGCTGACGGCAGCAATGCGGGCGGCAATTTCCTGATGTACAACAATAAAGTTTCCCATCACTCTTCTTCTCAGGAAGGTTTGGAAATTTTATCCGTCAAAGAAGCGATGGCCAAATACGACTGGCTGGAAGAATATTGGTGGAAGCTTGTCAGCCCCGATGCCGACAAGTATACGGCCGAGAGTTATTTGGACGACTCCGACGGATATTTTATCCGTGTTCTTCCGGGCGTTAAAATTACGGCTCCCGTTCAGTCCTGCCTGATGATCGGATCAGAGGCCGGGCTCCAAACGGTTCACAATATTATCATCGTTGAAGAAGGCGCCGAGCTTGAAGTGGTGACCGGCTGTCTGACGCACGACAACGTTAAGCGTGCGCTCCACATCGGTGTTTCCGAAATGTATGTCAAAAAGAATGCCAAACTGACGTTTTCTATGATTCATGATTGGGACGAGTCGGTTGAGGTTCGCCCGAGAACAAGCGTTCGCGTCGAAGAAGGCGGTTTATTGACAAACAATTATGTTTGCCTGAAGCCGGCCAAATCCATTCAGACGAATCCGTCCACTTATTTGGAAGGCGAAGGGGCGACCGCATACTTTAACACAATCGCCGTGGCCCACCCCGGGTCTGTTTTGGACATGGGAAGTCGTGTCTTTTTGAATGCCCCGAACACCAAAACTGAAATTATCTCCCGAACGATTACAATCGGCGGCGAAGTAATTTCACGCGGCGACATTGTCGGAAATGCGCCGCGGGTTTACGGCCATTTGGAATGCAACGGCTTGGTTTTGAGCGAACACGGTTCTCAAAAAGCCATCCCTGCACTCGAAGCGCATGCAATGGATGTTGAAATGACGCACGAAGCCTCCATCGGCAGAATCGCCCGTGACCAAGTGGAATACTTAATGACGCGCGGCTTGGATGAAAACGAGGCAACCGGCTTGATTGTCCGCGGTTTCTTAAGCGCCGGCATCGAAGGGATTCCCGAGATTTTAAAAGAAGATATTGATGACATTATTAAGAAAACGGCGGATGCTTCTTAAATTCGTTTTTTTCTTATTTTTTTCTTTTATTTTTTCATTTCTTTAAAAGCGGGATTCTGTTTTAATTCATTTTTTAAAATCGGCAGATTCGCGCGAGGCCGACGTTGTACTGCTTTCCTGCTTGTCTAATTCCATTAATATTAATGATCAATGACGTTGTCTTCCGTCGCCGTTTTATGTTTGTCCGCTCTCTGTATTAAGCGCAATCCTTTTATACTTTTTTCAAAAAGGTGGAATCACATCTTGTTTATTGAAACGGATGTCTTAAAACGTCTCAAATTTGTAACTCGTTTTGTTTTTTAGAACAAGTGAAATTTTTGAAAGTTTGTTATTTTTTAATATGAACGAGGTAAATAATATGTTAAAAAGAGAAACTGCAACCAAACTCTGTATGGTTTTTTTCATGTCCTGCGGCATGTCTTTAATGCAATTAACGCTCAATATCGGACAAATTCCGACGCTTTCGGGATGGCTGAGGGCATGGGCTGTTGCTTTTGTTTTAGCTTTCATTCTGACGAGCTTCGTCACGCCGATGGTCCTGACAAAGATTATTCCCGCACTTTACAAAAGCAGCACATACGGACACGGAAATGCGCAGGCTCCGAACACACACGCGAACAAGAATGTTCAGATTGCCGAAACGGCTGATTGAATCGCAATACGGCAATGCGCAGCCGGCGAGTCTGTTTTGCCGGCTCAAAACAAATTAAAAGATTCAGGTTTTTGCCTTTTCTTTTTATTTTTTCATATTTTTCATATTTTCATATTTTCATATTTTCCATATTTTCCGATTTTTCATTCCGAACTTGAAATGAGTCCGAGAAGTTTTTCATCAATTTCCTGAATTGTCGGCAGATAAGTTTCATAATTCTCGGGCAAATGATTGTCGGTTGTATACGTGGCAACGCCGATTGGGGCATTTCCCGTTTTTAACGAATATTCGACAACGGTTCTGTTTTTTTCGCGGCAGATGATGATGCCGATTGAATCATTTTCTTCCGGCAGTTTTACGGTGTCATTTAAAACGGCCAAATAAAATTCCATCTTGCCTTTATATTCCGGTAAAAATTCCCCGATTTTTAA
The DNA here is from genome assembly GCF_032714515.1 of Methanimicrococcus hacksteinii. Taxonomy (NCBI): domain Archaea; kingdom Methanobacteriati; phylum Methanobacteriota; class Methanomicrobia; order Methanosarcinales; family Methanosarcinaceae; genus Methanimicrococcus; species Methanimicrococcus hacksteinii. The sequence goes on from NZ_JAWDKC010000013.1 coordinate 47,112, forward strand.
TTCAACGGCAACCAAACATTTCAAATGCCGATGGAACAGCAGCAAATCAATGAAAAATTCTTTTCCGCCAACCTCTATTCTGTATTGTTCTCCGACAAAAGTAAAAGCGTGTCCCATTTCTTGTAAGAAATTTCTGATATTTCCGACAAGACTTTGTTCCAGCTGTTTTTCATTGTGTTCTTCGGCCAGTTCTAAAAAATCAAATGTATACTCATCTTTGACGGCCAAATAAGCCTGATTTTTTATTTCGTCGGGAAGAATTTGGCTGAAATTCGTCTGACTGATCAGATATTTTTCATAAACCTGATTTTCGATTTGGTGCGCCAAGACATTTTTTGTCCAGCCGAATTTCTTGGCGGCCAATATGTAAAACTGCCTCTTTTTCTCATCTTTGCATTTTTTCAAAATGATGACGTGTTTGCTCCAGCCAATATCTCGTACCAATGGTACGAGAACTTCAGAACCGTGATATTCCGAATAAAACTGAGCCATCAGCCACAGATTTCCCTCCGAAAACCCGCCGACACCCGGGAACTCCTTTTGAAGTTCCTTCGAAAGAGTCGGCACGACCGATTTGCCCCAGTTTTCGGATTGCTTTTCTGAGACCGCCTTTCCGATTTCCCAATAAAGATCAATCAGCTGGGTGTTTACCGATTTTAAAGCTTCATACTGCGCTTTCCGGACCTTTTGCTTGATTTCTGCAATAAAATGCGTCTGTTCTTTTTCTAAAATCATATGTTTCTTTTTTCCCGAATCTTTCTTTACTTCTTCGGTTTTTTCAAAAAACAAAAGTTTATATGGCGCAGACAAAACAAAATCAGTGTTTAAAACAGGAAATTAAAGATTAAAATAAATCAATAGTAAAAATGATAAATTAGTGACAAAAAGAATAAATTAATGCTAAAAAGGATAAATTGATGATGTAAAAAAACAGATTGATGATGAAAAAAGGAGAAGAATATTATTCCTCATCCTGTTCCCTTTGTTCTTTTATTTTTTCGCGCCTGTCCATTTTTTCTTTTTCTTTTTCCATCTGTCTTTTTTCGGCAAGCTGCTGTTCATAGATGTCTCTTTTTTCTTCGGGCGTTAAAACGACGTCGGTTTTTCCGATGAACCTTTCAAGCGGTCCGGCGGTTGTAAAAACTTTTTCACGTTTGCCTTTCTGGTTGATCATAACGCCGACAAAAATCAGCGCTAAGCCGAGAATCTGCATCGCCGGTGTGATAAAAATACCGATTAAAACAATGGACGACGCGATAATTCCTTTAAACGCGCCTTTTCTGTAAGAAATGTAGCCGGTTCTTCTGAAAATACGCATGTCTCGAAATGTCAGGTACAATATCGTAAAGTATGCAAAAATGCCGATTCCGAGATAGATCAGTGTTAACATGTCATAGTCTAATGCCATTATTTTCCCTCTTATTGTCAAACATTCCTGTAAAAAGCTAAATTAAAACCGATTTGATTCTATTAAAACATGGTGCAGGTTTAAAGGGTAAAATAAATCGGAAAAGAAAGACTTTTGTTCATTTTTGGGCCGGCGGCGGGATTTAACGGATTTTAACCGTTTTTAAATATGTTTATATCAAATGGGATTTATTTTACGTTGTTATTTACGGATCAATTCAATTCTGTTTATTAATCTGTTTATTACTGCTGATTTCTCTTTTTGAGAATGATTCTTTTAAGAGTGCATAAATTATGGAAATGTCTTTGGCCTTTTGGTATGTCCTGCTTCTGATTTTATTGATTCTGTCTGCCTTCTTTTCGGCAACGGAAACAGCTTATTCGACGGCGAATAAATTACGCTTGAAAGCGATGGCGGAAAACGGCAGCGCTTCGGCAAAACGGGTTTTGAAAATTACCGACAATTACGACAAATTCATTTCAACCGTTTTAATCGGCAACAATATTGTCAATATCGGAGCATCTTCGATTGCAACGATTCTGTTTGCCCGCCTGTTCCCCGAAGAATTGGCGGCGGCGGTGTCAACGGTTGTTGTGACAATCGTTGTTTTGATTTTCGGCGAAACGCTTCCGAAAAGCTTTGCAAAAGCAAACGCGGAAAAATACGTTTTGGCGACTTCCGGTATTGTGAATCTGATTCTGATTGTTCTTTCTCCGGTCTCTGCGGTTTTGGTCAAGCTGATTTCTGTTCTCGGAAAAAAGAATGAATCGGAAGGTCCGACCGTGACGGAAGACGAGCTGAAATACATTATCGAATCCATTGAAGAAGAAGGCATTTTGGAAGAAGACGAAAGTGATCTTGTTCAGTCGGCTTTGGATTTCGACGAGACGACGGTTCAGGAAATCATGACGCCGCGTTCTGATATTGTGGCAATCAACATTGACGACGACATCGATTCGATTCTGAAAATCATTATTGATCAAGGCTACACGCGCATGCCGGTTTACAAAGATAATCTGGATAATGTTCAGGGAATTATTAATGTCAAAGATGTTCTGATCCGTATCGCGACCAATAAGCGCTTTACGATTAAGTCTTTGCTGAAGCCGGCGACATTTGCTTATGTGACGATGAATATTTCTCCGCTGCTGAATGAAATGCGTCATGCGAAGTCTCATTTGGCGGTCGTTGTGGATGATTACGGCGGCACAAAAGGCATTGTGACGATGGAAGACATCTTAGAGGAGCTTGTCGGCGAAATCTGGGATGAATATGATGATGTCGTTGAGGAAATTACGGAAGTCGGCGACGGTGTTTATGAAGTCAGCGGCAATATGAATCTGGACGACCTGTTCGATTATTTGGAAATTGACAATCGGGATTTCGAATGCGATTACAATACAGCCGGGGGCTGGGCGCTGGATGTTTTTGAGCGCATCCCCAAAATCGGCGACGTTTTCTCTTACAAAAATCTGAAGGTGACGATTTTAGAAGCGGACGAACAGCGCGTGACGAAGCTGAAGATTGAAAAAATGGCCGAACCGATGTCGGATGAAGAAACGAAATGCGGCATTGAAGAAAAGGCGGAAGAATCGGAAGAGTCCGACTCCGGATTTGAATGATTCGGCTGCTACGCCCCGCGCGAAACGGCCGGTTTTGAACTGTTTTTTAAACAGCGCGCGGATTTCGACAAGAAGGGTTTCATAAGTTCAAGTTTTGAATTTTTTGAATCCATTTTCTTTTTCGTTTTCCTTTTCCTTTTCCTTTCTTTTTTTCACTTTCCTTTCCTTTTTCCTTTTCTTTTCCTTTTCCTTTAATCGCTTCTTTTTTAGTCTTCTGCTTCTCTTTTCAACATTTCTTTAAGGGGAATGCTTATATAGAAGCGTTGACATTAGTTTAATTCTAAATCTGAGTTCCAGATGCATAACACAGCCCCTTTAAATCATGATTTTACATCGGCTGTTTTATGAGTTAAGAGGTTTTATTTTGAAATATTTTTCAAAAACGCCGCTTGTTATATTTATTTGTCAAATGACATTCATCTTATAGTTATAAAGGAGGATTTAATTTTGTCAGGGCAACCGATCTTTATTTTAAGTGAAGGCAGCAGAAGAACAAAAGGTTCTGATGCCCAAAACAACAATATTATGGCAGCAAAAGCTGTCGCCGAAGCGGTCCGAACGACGCTCGGCCCCAAGGGAATGGACAAAATGCTTGTCGATTCGATGGGCGATGTTATTATTACAAACGACGGCGCCGCGATTTTGAGAGAAATGGATATCGAACATCCGGCGGCAAAAATGATTGTCGAAATTTCCAAGACGCAGGATGCCGAAGTCGGCGACGGTACAACAACCGCTGCTGTTTTGGCAGGCGAGCTTTTGGCAAACGCTGAAGAGCTTTTGGAAGACGGCATTCACCCGACCATCATTTCTGCCGGCTACCGCTTGGCTTCTGAAAAGGCGCAGGAAATCGTCAACTCGATTGCGCTTGACGCCTCTGTCGATGATGTTGAAACTTTGAAGAAAATCGCCGCAACCGCCATTACCGGCAAGGGTGCCGAAGCCCACAAAGACAAATTGTCCGAACTCACCGTCGAAGCTGTCCGCTCCATCACAAAGACGGACGCGCACGGCAAAGTTGTTGCCGACACCGACAAAATTAAAGTCGAAAAACGTGCCGGCGGAAGCATTGACGATTCCGTTTTGATTGACGGTGTCATCATTGACAAAGAGCGTGTTCACCCGAACATGCCGACACGCATTGAAGATGCAAAGATTCTCCTTCTCGGCGCTGCAATCGAATACAAGAAGACGGAAACCAAATCTGAAATCAAGATTACTTCTCCGGACCAGATGCTCAGCTTCATCGAACAGGAAGAAGCGATGCTTAAGGAAATCATCAACAAGGTTCTCGCCTCCGGCGCAAATGTTGTTTTCTGCCAGAAAGGCATTGATGATTTGGCTCAGTATTATTTGGCAAAAGCAGGTGTCTTGGCCGCCCGCCGTATTAAGCAGAGCGACATGACCAGACTTTCCGAAGCCACCAACGCTAAGATTTTGACAAGCATTGACGAAATCAGCGCCGAAGAACTCGGCGAAGCAAAGTTGGTTGAAGAGAAAGAAACCACCGGCTCTAAGATGATTTACGTGACCGGATGCCCGGGCGTTAAATCCGTTTCACTCTTCCTCCGCGGCGGAACCGAACACGTTGTCGACGCTTTGGACCGTGCCGTTGAAGACGCAATCCGTGTCGTCGGTGTTGCGATTGAAGATCAGAAAGTTGTTGTCGGCGGCGGATCTCCCGAGATTGAAGTGTCTCTTCGCCTTCAGGAATACGCGGCCACGCTTTCCGGCAGAGAACAGCTCGCTGTCGCTAAGTTCGCTGACGCGCTTGAAATTATTCCGCAGACTTTGGCCGAAAACGCCGGTCTTGACCCGATCAACATGCTTGCCGAAATGAAGGCTCAGCACGAGAAAGGCAACAAGAACGCCGGCCTCAATGTTTACGAAGGCAAAGTCGAGGACATGTACGAAAACAGCGTTCTTGAACCCTTGAGAATTAAAACCCAGGCCATCAACGCCGCGACCGAATCCACCATCATGATTCTCAGAATCGACGATGTGATTGCATCCGCAAAAACAATGCCGATGCCCCAGGGTATGCCCGGCATGGGCGGAATGCCTCCCGGCATGATGTGAGGTAAAATTTGTTAAATTTTCGTCCCTCAAATTTTGGGACGATTTTTACATTTTTTTAAATTTCCAATTATTTGCAGGCGGGTTTGAAAATCATTTTGGTTTTTGAATCCGCCTGCTTTATTCCGGCCTTTTACACTCTCTCAAATTTTATCACCAACTCCAAAAGGCCGTTTTTATTTTTTTGTCGTTTTCGTTTTGTTTGTTTTTGCTGTTTGTTTTTGTTTTCTTTCGCTTGGTTTGTTTTTTTGTTTGTTTTTTGTTTATTTTTGTTTATTGCATGGCTTCTTCTTCATTCTATTTTATCTTTTTAGATTAAATATGTTTTCGGACAAGTTTTTCAATTTTTGTATTTTATTTATTCGTTAAATTTGTTTAATTTCTTTTTTTCTTTTGTTTCATATTTTTCAAAATATGATGTTGTTTGAACTCGATTTTATTTCTTGCAATATCTTTATATATTCTAAACTCCTTTAAATTAAAACGCGCAATTTTACTTGTCCTTTGTTTTTTTGGGGACAACATTGCGTCGAATTCGGATTTGAGCGTTATTCGAGAAAAATGCTGCCGATTCGGCAAATTTTAAAATTCGTTTTTCGGATTTTAAAAAATACGGGAAAAAAACGTGTTCTATAATTCACACAAAAGCTATGTAACCCCAAAAATTCAAAAAAATATACTCTGAAAACACCAAAATCAAAACAGAAATGTTCTGAAAAAAAGATCAAGTAAGGTTCTCCGTCCGATCTGGTCTTTTGAAAAACGAGAGACTTCGGCCGTCTTACACACGGCCGAGGTCAATACCCCGAAATACACCGTACAGCAATAAGTAAAGTGACTTGAGGCATAACGCTCAACGTTTGGAAAATATAAAAGGATTATTCCTTTTTTCTATTTTTCCGATTCGTTTGCCTCTTTTTTCTTTGCTTTTCTAAAAATGCCGCATTTCTGCGGCAGCTTCGTGCGCTTCTTCGCGCACGCTCAAGCGCGCGCCTCACCGGCGCGCCGCACAAAATTCATGCGTCGCCTGACGCGGCCCGCATTCCGGAAAATTCGCTCAGTTTTTCCGGCGCCGCATCTCACTCCCGAGATTTTTCGGCTCAAATCCGACAGGCGGCAGGAAGCAGAAATGGTGCGCGGCTCGTGTTTGTCTTACAGAAACACGGGCCGCCGCTTAAATCTAAAGTTTGCCCCCGGAAACGCACACCCGTCTTGGCCTGCGCCAATCGATCCGGCGCAGTTCAAACCACCTCTCGTATCTCAAAAATCAACAAATCCGGGGGCAAACACAAAAACGAAATTCAATTCCAAAAAACGAAAATTCAACTCCAACGTGAAAAATTCAAAATAAAAATTCAAAATAAAAATTCAAAATAAAAATTCAAAAAATCAAATTTCAAAAAATCAGCAGAAAATCAAAATCAATCAAAGTGCCGTTTCAAACATTCCGTATGGATATGCGGATCTTCAATGATTCAAACGGCTGAATAATCAACTAACAAAAACTCAGATAAAAAGGAGTGATTCGACCATGGTTCTAACATGGCCGAACCGAAATTCATTGTGCCGATTAAAGAAAGTACACAAAATCTTAAAAGAAACGATTCTCAATAAGGGCCGGTATCTTATATGCCTTTCCCTTGAGTTGTTTTTTCCGATTGTATTTCTCTTTCAATTTCCGATGAACCGGTTCATTTTCCGTTTTAATCCCGGAAAAATTCGGGTCATTTCTGCCCCAATCGTTCCCCTGACTTTGCCGGAGTTCTTTTTGAGAACTTCGGTGAAGTCTTAAAAATGGGGGAGACGGGATCTTGATGTTTATGTTTCAATTAAATTAAAACTAAATTTAAAGGAAAAATATCTATGAAATATAGTAAAATCTTGTTGGCTGCTTTAGCAGTCATGTTAGTTTTTGCATTTGCTCCTATGGCAAGTGCGGATGCACCTGGTCCTATTGTTGCTGACCCATATGCTAATGTTAGCATTCTTTATTTTGGTTGGGATTATGAATGGGATGGTTTCGTTACAAGTATGGCCGCTCCGCCTCTCGATGAATTTGGTGAACCCGTTAATCCCGAAGTAACTAACTACACACGCGATGCCACAAATCGATCTGAAACTTACAATATTGAAGTCTATAATTATCTTGCAGACGACTACATTGATGTGTTTGTTCATTATATCTCATTGGATACGATGAATTACAGTTATTCTCTCGACCCGAATGCTGTTTTTAATGATGTTCCCTTGTATGCAACAGCAGCAATGGAAAATGCTGCTGCAAACGGATTTGATATTGTTAATGTCGATATGTTTTATTCTACCATTATGAATACCAGAAATCCTGATTTCCATAATGCAAGTTATAATACTTCTAACACTAGCATTTTCACATCTTCAATTAACGGGTTGAGCGCTATAAATGATACTTACATTGACAACGCCCCTCTGAGCTTTGATTATCGGGATGGTATTATCGTTTCCAATGGTATTTCCAGTAACAGTTTCACACCTGTTTGGCACTCTGCATTAATTCACGGAAATGTGTCTGCATGGAACACCGATTTCGATGCAAACTGGATTGCAACTCTTGAATGGATCTAAATTAAGTTTTGATGCTGTCTTCCGACAGCATCTTTTATTTTTTTGTCATAAATGATAAAGAGGGGAATTTTATGAGTTGGGTTAAAAAATTATTTTCAATTCTAATGATTTTGCTATTGGTAATGAGTTCTACTGTCGTATACGCTGAGCCGGTTGATTCTTCACCAGAAATCAAAATATTATATGTCGGAATTGACAATCACAATCCTGACGGGTCAACATCAGAAGGAACAGTTCATAAATATTGGAAATATTTCATGGATCCGTCATCAACAACTAATTCTTATGGCCAAAGTTACTTTGACCCGAAACCTGAAGGTTTTGAAAATATTGTATTTGACTTTGTTCTTGCTTATGCACCTGATTACAGTCCCAGTTCTGAGCTAAAAATGCTTGCTGACAATGATGAATTTAAAAATTACGATGTCATTGTTTTCGATATGGTTTCTTTTTACGAATCTGATATTTCTATTGAAAACGCATTAACAAACGCAGATAAAGAAGGAACGGTTTTAATTGCTTTGCGTGGAACAGACATTTTGCCGAATTTATTTCAAACAGATGAAGTTTTAGATCGCATTGTTTCTTGGGATTTGAATTTGGTAGATGACTTTGATTCACATCTGTCAGGGATGATGCGATGGTCCGATTCTTTTACTTTAACTTCTGTTTTTGTCAGAGAAGTTATCAAATATTCCGATAAATCAAAAGATTTGAAAAATATAAAACCTTTAAATATTCTTTATATCGGGTATGATTTAAAGGCCGATGATGAAGCTGTGGATAATTCGGAAATTATTATGGGGGCAACACATTTTGATGCTATTGTAAAGAAAATTGAAAAGACTGTTTTTTCAGATGCTATTAATATAGATTCTGCTTCATATGGCATTTTTTCCACATCCATTTGTGATCGAGGATATTCTTATGCTGATGTTGAAACCAATAAAGAAAATTGGTCAGTTGACAATTTCCGGCAAAATATGCTCGAACAAAATCTAAACATTGATGACTATGATGTCATTTTCTGTGAGGGATTTTATTTGCAGGAAATGGTTGATAAATTTAATGAAGAGATTTTTTCTAAATTGAATTCTGATGTTTCAATTTTATTTGAAGAAAGAACTTACAGCAAAGTGTATGGCAATAAGGCGCATTCTTACAATTTGAGAACTTTGGCAAACATTGATATTAGTGATGTTAATGGAGCTAAATATGTTGCTATGACATTACTATCCGACCCAAAAGGCACCCCTCTCGGTTTTCTTGAGTTCTTGATTCCTGCTTTAAATGAGGAATATCAAACTGTTCTTTATCATGACCTTTATCTTTACTACCCTTCAGGCCTTCTTTTCCATCCGGCATATCCCGGAAAATATTTTGAAACTTTTGAAGACTATAAAGCATGGTATGAATCCAGTTACCATGTCAAATTAGATGCTAATGGAGATCCAAAACCATATATCGGCGTTTTCGGCTTTTATAGTGTATATAAATCCCAATTAACGGAATTAACGACATATGTTGAAGCTGAAGGGTATAATGTCGTGGCCGGGTATGATCCTGCATATGATGAAATGGATACTCAATTTGTCAATGCCGACGGCAGTTCAGCGGTTGCGGCTTTCATTTCTATGAAAAATTGGGCAATGAATTACTGGAGCCAACCGGAAGGTGTCCGTCAATTGGAAAATTTAAATGTTCCGGTTATCAAAGCAATCGGCAGTTCCGGCTGGGGTGAAACAACCGGATATGATGAAAATTCCGGTATCCCTGCAAGCACATTTACTTGGATGGCTTCTTCTTCAAATGTTGACGGTATGATTGATTTCATCGGGTATAATGCTGAAAATAAACAATGGATTGCCGAGCGTGCAGTTGCTTGGGCAAATTTAAATGCAACCGACAATATCGCGAAAGAAATCGCAATTATGTATTACAACTACCCTCCCGGTAAAGAAGAAATCGGCGCGAATTATTTGAATGTTATGAGAAGTTTGGCCGGCGACGGTGCGAAAGAAAGAGTTGCCGCAGGAAATTCGGATATTGCAATTTCAGATCCGAATTATGAAGGTATTCTTCGCGAATTAAGAGATCAAAATTATAACATCAGTTTTGATAATTTACCGTATGTAACACTTGAAAATGGTGTTTACAAATTCGATTATACAGTTAATGATGAATCATTAATTATGAATGAAGAAAATTTAATTCGTTTGATTTACAACCAAGGCATTAATGTCGGAGCATATGCACCAGGTGTTTTGAATGAAATGGTTCGTCAAAGAATCGAATTCATTGACAATGGCGGCAATCCTGACGATTGGTGGGGTGCCGAATTAATTCCGGTCAAAGATTATTTGGAATGGCTTGAACATGAAACCACGCCGACGGATGAATTAACCTCTTTCGGTACTCCCGGGAATGGAACAATGGATTCTTCACTTTATGATGAATTAATCAAAACTTGGGGGGTTCCTACTGTTGACGGTGCAATTCCCGGAAAAGATTCTGAGTATGAATCTTGGGGCGGTATGATCTGGAATGATGAAAAAGGTGAAATCAATTCTCTTGCGCCGGGTATGAATTATATTGTTATCCCGATGGTCAAAATCGGTGACAATGTTCGACTTATGCCTCAGCCGAACAGAGCACTTGCAAGTGATAAAGCTTTAGATTCTTCCACTTATCACAGCGGCGATTTGCCACCGACACACCAATATGTTGCTTTCTATTTCTGGCTTAACCGTGGAACCGGTGACAGTACCGGCAGCGGTGAAACCGGGGTTTACGGCAGCGATCGGCACTGGAAAGCAGATGCGGTTATACATTTTGGAACGCACGGGACGCAGGAATGGCTTCCGGGGACCTCTGTCGGTCTTTATAGAACGCACGATTGGGGCCCGGTTTTGCTCCCGAATCTTCCGAACATTTACCCCTACATTATTGCAAATGTCGGTGAAGGATTGACGGCCGAATACAGGGGAAATGCTTTAATCATTTCTCATATGACGCCGCCGATGGTCAAAACAACGGTTTATGATCAAATCATTGATATGGAAACAGCTATACGCGGTTACCAAAAACAATCGGCTACCGGGATCGGCGACTCTGAAATTCTGGCGGCCTATAGAGCTATCATTATGGAAACGCTTTTCGAAATCGGATGGGAAGATGCATTCTCAGGTCAGTTTAATTCGTATAAAGAAGTGATCGTATCTGATAAAATCGTAATGAATGATGGAAAAACACGTGCAAATACTAAAAGTGTAACAAATGAAGACATTCAATTTTATTTAACGACAAATAAAGTTGTCTTTGATACATTTTTGGAAGATTATTTGCATAATTTTGTCGAAGCAATCCGTGAAACCAGTTTATCATACGGAACACATGTTTACGGTGATTTTGACAGTAAGCAAGTTATTCCGATGGTTTGGAATATGTGGAGTCGTCAAGGATTGGAAGATGTATTTTTGGATACATATTTCAAAGACTTGAAAGATGCAGGTGTTACCAGCATTCCTTCGACAACAAGTGTTAATTTGGACGAATTGTTTGGAGACAAAACATATGATGCAACCGATTTCGAATCAACTTACACTGAAGATAATATTTCCGATTTCGTTGAGATGGCTTTTGCGTCCGAAACACCTTCCGCTGATACAATCCGTTCCGCTTTAAGGGCTGAATTCGGTATTGAGAATGAAACTTATGAAAATCAGGTTATTCTTTTCCTTCTCGGCCCTGCCGGCTACATAACGATGAGTGATGTGGCAATCGGTGCGGATAATTCTGCAAAAGCAGAAGCTGTTGTCGATGCTTGGAAAAGAGACGGTATCTACGATGAAATGGTCGGCGAATTCTTTGAATTTTATCATTACTTTGAAGTTGCTGCACATTTAAGAACACTTGATGAAACACCTGAAAACAGCAAATATCGCAGTTCAAACATGGAGTATCTGGACATGGATAAAATGGAAACCCAAATGGTTACCTTTGTAAAATATGTTCTTGATAATACTCCAGCAGGGTTAAGTCCATCATACAGTGTTATTGAAAAAGGATTATCCAACACAGTCGGTGATAAAAATGATTTTTCCAGATATTGGTACAACGAACAAATGGTGCATTATGTACGCGGTAACAACCGTGTCGATTATGTTGAAAATTTGAGAGCTGTCGGTGATTCCGAGATGAGTGCATTAATTAATGCTCTCAACGGCGGTTATATCTCTCCGTCTTCCGGTAATGATCCTGTTTTAAACCCCTATGTTTTACCGACCGGCCGCAACTTTGTCGGCATTGATCCTTCAACATATTCAACGCCGGCTGCATGGAGAGTCGGCCAAGCGATGGGAGAACAATTGTTGTCTGATTACTACAGCAAATATAATGAGTTCCCGACAACGGTTTCGTTCCAAAGATTCGGTGTCGATTTCATTCAAGATGAAGGAACTTTGGAAGCATGTCTCTTCTATTTGCTTGGGTGTGAACCGACATGGAGCAGTACAGGCACTTTCACCGGCGCAAAACCGATTGTCGCTGGTGATGAAAGTTATGAAGAAATGTTTAAATTGACTGTCAAAAACAAAGCCGGAAAGGAAGTTACCGAATATCGTCCGCGTGTCGATGTCGTGTACAACAGTGCCGGTATGAGGGACGGTTACGGAAGCATGCTCCGCTATATTGACAAAGCTGTAAAAGCTGTTAATAATCTGGATGAAACCAAATCCGGCGGTTATAAAGATGCGAACGGTGTTGTCAACAATGTCAAAAAGAATGTCGATGAATTAATTGCATTAAACATTCCCAAAGATATTGCAACTGCGCGTGTTTTCGCACAGGAACTCGGCAATTACGAAATCGGAACCGGTAACTTAATCAGTGCCAGCGGAAATTTACCCGACCCGAGCGATCCTGAATATGAAGCGAAATTGAAAGAAATCGCTGACACATATTTGACGAAAATGGGTTTCCTCTATACGGAAGACAACTGGGGACAAAGCTCTGAGGCGATTACGAAATTGCTGCAGACGCTTCTCGGCAGAACGGATGCCTCCATCTTTGCCAGCGCGGGCAATCTTTACGATTCGGTTGATAATGATGATGTTTTCCAGTATTTCGGTGTCATGAACATGGTTTCTTCCATGTATGATGAAAACGGCAATTATATCTCCGGATCTGAAAATTGGAAGACGCCTGAAATGTATATCGCTGACACGAGCAACATTCACCAATACAAAGACGGCAAAAAAATTGTCTACACCGCTGCCGAATACATCCAAAAAGATCTAGCTGCCCGTTATTTGAATGAAAAATGGATTCAAGGACAAATGGAAGCCGGTTACAGCGGCGCAACTATGATGGCCGAATTCATTGAAAACTTGTACGGATGGTCTGTTATCAGTAACGGAAATCTCATCGGCGAAAGCACTTGGGACAAAGTCTTTGAAATGTATACAAGCGATGAAATGAATTCTTGGCTTTCGCACACTTCCCCGTATGCGCTGCAGTCGATAAATGCCAGAATGGTTGAAGCGATGAGAACGGGAATGTGGTCGCCGAATGTGGAAGGGTTAACGCCGGAAGAAGTTGCTGATGTTTTGAAGGCACAGCAGGACAAGATGGATCAGCTTATCGAAAACTACGTTAAATCCGTTCTTGAATCCGGTGTCGCCTGCTGTCACCACACTTGCGGCAATCCGACTTTTGACAGCTTCGTTCAGGGAATGCTTCAAACGATTTCTTTGGATGTTTTGTCAGACGAAGAAAAAGAAAAGTATCTCGAAATTGTCAAAGATGCGACAGAACCGCCGAAAAAGCTTACCGAAAGCAAATCTTCGGGAACAGGTGTCGGCATGGCGTCTGTTATTGAACTCAACGCTGACCCTGATGCCGGAGAAGATGAAGAAGGCGAAGAAGCACAGTCCGCTCAAAATCCGGGTGTCGGCCTTGACGGCACCGAATCCGGGACACCGACAGATGTTTCCGGTTTTGAAATGACGATTTCAAGAGTGGCATCTTCAGTCAGAGATTTCATCCAAAATCCGACTTTCTCAACTTCAAGCATCATCGCCATCGCCTTTGTGGTGTTGGTGGTCGGCGCCATCTTCTACGGTTTCAGAAGGAAGAATGTCTGACGAAATGAAAAGTTGATGAAATAAAATGAAAAGTTAAAAAGGACTGCCGGGGTTTTCCGGCGGTCTTTTTGTTTTTGATTTAGGGTCACGAGTAGAATAGAGGATTTTCTCTTACAATCTTTAAGATTTTTTGATATAAATCTTCATTCCTATAATTATACCTAAATTCACATTCTTTTAAATGGAGATAAAAATACTTTTTATTCACTCCCCTATGCCTACTCATTCTGGTTTTAGAATAACCCCAAAATCCTTCAATCCCATTAATATGACTTTTCCCATTTACAAATTCATCTTTTCCATGATTCACTCGATAGTGTTTATCATACCCGACATCTACCAATCCATCATATCCATGCCAATTATCTGAATAAATAACACTATCAGGTTCAATTTTTCCTCGGATTATTGCTTGTAATGTTGCTTTAGAACAATCCGGGACAATTTCGGCATAGACGTTTCCGTTCCTTTTTTTCATCCCAAAAACAATCGTTTTGCTGCCGGCACCACGTCCACGCTTTCCTTTTACGCGTCTCGGGCCGAAATAAGATTCATCAACTTCAATCTCTCCTTGAAAAGGGGATTCTGCTTCGCAGAATCCGGCAATCCGCTCGCGGATTGCCATGAGATATCTGTTAACTGTTTTTCGTTCTAAATCCACAATTTGGGATATTTGAGTTGCATCCAGATCTAAAGCAAAAAGCTTTACAATTTGTCTAAATTTGGCTTCAGAAATTTTCGAACGATTTGCATACTTATTTTTCATTAACAAGATCATGATTTGAACACCTAAATAGTTAGTTGTTCTACTCGTGACCCTTGATTTATTTGCTTGTGATTTATTTCTTTTTGATTTATTTCTTTTTGATTTATTTCTCTTTTATATTGTCCGATTTAACTTCCTTTTCCGAATTTTAAGCAAAATTTATAATTTGTCACGGTTTTTAATTATCGTTTTCGCAGTTCTGCCAACTTTTATATAAGATAACATTCTATCAAGAATTGCACAATTTTACTTGATTTGAGAAATATCATTAACCTCCAATCCCGATTTTCTCAAATCGCACGATACCAATCGACCGGAAGAAGCAGCCTCTTGTATTCTTCTTTTTTTTCAAAAATTGTGCCGGGTTTTATTTTCATCTCATAAAATCCGTACAAAACAAAAATACACACACAAAATACAATTTCCGCTTTCAAATTTGACTTGAAGAAGCATTTTCGCCCCCCGATTATGCGTTGAAAGCAATTGTAAACACGAGCAAAACGGCAGCGGTCCTGTCCCCGTTTATTCAGGCGGCTGCCGGGATGCTTTCTTTTATTTCACTTTTAAAGTTATCGTTTTTGTAAAAATAGAATCCGTTAAATCAGTTGAGTGTTTTCACTGAAACGGCAATAACGAATAAATATTTGTCAAAGGTGTTTATTTATTTTATAAAGCCGTTTATTTATTATTCTATGCAGGAAGGTTAAAACATGAGCATAAGCATTCAAGCTGAAATAAAACCCGAAATTTTATCTTGGTTAGTGAATCAGACATATGTTCAAAAAATTAAACCCGAAACTTTTGAAAGATTATTGGATTGGCAAAACGGAACAAAAAAACCGACCTTTAATCAAATTGTTGACCTGAGCAATGAAACAAAATTGCCGCTCGGATACTTTTTTTTAAATCATCCGCCTGCCGAAAACTATCCGCTTTTAGAATACCGGACAATCAGCAGCAAAGATTTCGAAGAGCCGAGCCGGAATTTGGTGGACACAATTAATGATATGGAAAATATTCAAGACTGGATGCGGGAGTATTTAATCAATTCCGGTGAAAGCCCGTTGGATTTTGTCGGGTCTCAAAAAAATAATAAAAATGCGGTTGAAGTTGCCAAATCGATAAGAAATCAGTTCAATCTTGAAATGAATTGGTTTGAAAAAAGCAAGAATGCCGAAGATTCTTTTAAAAGAATCCGTGAAGCGGCACAAAAATACGGAATTCTGGTGATGAAAAGCGGTATTGTTCGGTCCAATACACATCGAGCTTTGGATAGTGCGGAATTCCGCGCATTTACATTAATAGACGAATATGCGCCGCTAATTTTTATAAATACGAATGATTCCGTAAATGCCCAATTATTTTCTTTGCTTCATGAAACCGCGCACATTTGGTACGGCAGAGACAGTGTGTTTAATGACCATACCGGAAATCAAAAACAAACAAACAGTATTGAAGTACAATGCAACGCGGCGGCAAGTGAAATTTTGGTTCCGAATGATATTTTTCTTGAAAAATGGGCCTGTTCGAATGAACCGAGTCCGGAATACATCATTTCCGAGCTGTCAAAATATTTTAAATGCGGTACTGTTGTCATTGCAAGAAAAGCGCTTGATTCCGGTTTTATTGAACAGTCTGTTTACAATCAAATTTTTGAAAACGCGGTTGAGCATTATTTAAAAATAAAACAGCAAAAAAAGGAAAAAGCCGGTCACGCTTCTCATATTAACACACTGGCATCCTATATTGATAACCGCTTTTTAGTATCTCTGGCAGACAGTGTCCAAGAAGGGAAAACACAATATACAGACGCCTTCAAATTGACACATACTACTTATAATAGTTTTATTAAAGTGACGGAAACAGCAAGGAGCCGGAATGAGCATGACTGATGCATACTTAATTGATTCCAACGCACTGATTGCTCCTTACCGCAATTATTATCCTTTCGATCTGGTTCCAACTTTTTGGGAACAAATGAAATATCACGTCGAAGCCGGAAATATTGCAATCTTAGATCTTGTTAAAGCAGAAATTGAAAAAAACGATGACGATTTAGGCAAATGGCTGAAAGAAATCAATATCAAAAATTTAGTACAATACAAAAATCAAGACATTGTGAACAGTTACGCTGAAATCATAAAATATATTGAAGAATGCGGCTGTTATGAAATAAATAAAGCTCTTGATCAATGGAACTTGCCGGCAGCAGATCCTTGGCTAATTGCAGCAGCCTGTGTTTATGGTTATACAGTCGTTACATTTGAGCTGCCGAACAACAATTTAAGCCCTGCCAATCAAAGCCGCAAAATCAAAATACCCGATGTTTGCCGTCCTTTTGGTATTCAATATTGCAATTTGTATGAAATGATGCGGGAGCTTTCCATTAAGCTTGGATGAGCATCGTTTTTGTCTTTGTTTTCAAAATAAGATTCTGTTTTTAAATTATTTTTCAAATTCATATATGGGATTTTTTTAAATGAAATAAAATAAAATCCCTATCCCGGATTTCATCATCTTTTCAAAAATGCAGCGTTTCGCACGCGTCGCCGCATCTCATTCTTTTTCCTTCCTCATCCCAATCGGTTTACAAAAATTTTGCTCGCTTCGCTCACAAAATTTCAGGGCGGGGGGAGGGCGGCGTTTGCAGAAAAATTGCTTCGCAATTTTTTACGGCTTCGCCTCCGATTGGAATTGGGTGTTTGCAGAAAATCGCTTCGCGATTTTTAGGCGGCTTCGCCGCGGTAATACAGTACACAATACAGAATAAGCAGGCTGCACAGCAACAGTTACTCTGTCTTTTCTTTCCGCATGCCGATTGCCTTGCATCTGCGATTGGCACAAAACTCCAAAGCGTCTTTTCCCTGCTCTTTCACGCGGAACAAATTCCAGCCGCAAATTTCACATTTTTGATCAAGAACCGTCATTCTGCCTTTATTCGGCAGCGATTGCGTATGACCGCACGAAAGCGTGCATTTCAAAAATCGTCCGTCTTTGTACTCGATGAGCTGCATCTCGCCTTCTTTGCAGCGCGGGCAGCTGCCGACAACTTCGGGCGGATTGCAGGTTACGTTTTGGTCGCAGTTGAAGCAGGGACCGATGCCGACGGCCCATTCGTATTTTTTCCCGACATCCAAAACCGCGGCGCCGCCTTTGGGGCAATTCTTGGTTCTTTGAACAGTTATTGCGCCGGTTTTCGGCAGCGAATATGTTTGAGAACAATCGGGGTAACCGACACAGCCGACGAACCGTCCGTTATCCGTTGTCACAATTCGGAGCGCGTTTTGGCAGGCGGGGCAGACACCGATATAATTTTTCTTGTCGGTTTCGGCGGCTTCTGTCTTGATGCTGCCGCTGAGTTTTGTGACCAGTTTGTCTTTGTTTTCCGTTAAGTCGGCGTACATTTTTTTAATCAATTCTGTTCCGGTCGACACGGCTTCGTTCATCGTGATTTTGCCGTCTTCGACCTGCTGAATCAATTCTTCCACCTGCGCGCGGATTTTCGGGCGGATCACAATCGGGACCGAATCGTCCAAGCTTTCCATCAGCATATAGCCGGTGTTGAGGATGGACAATGTTTTGCCTTTGGCTTCAAAGTAGCCGCGTTTTTTGTTTGTTTCAATATGTGTCGGCGCGGTTGCTTTTGTTCCGATGCCGTTTTTGTCCATCAGGGTCAGCAGTTCGGCTTCGGTCAGCTTTTTGGGCGGCGCCGTTTTGGAAGCGGTGTTTAAAATCTTTTTAACGCCTGTCGTGTCGCCTTCGCTGATGTCGGGCAAAAACTTGTCGTTTTTCGTTTCAAAATCGTAAATGTCAAGCCAGCCCGAGAATTTCTTGATGGAGCCGGCGGCGTCGAAGAGTTCTTCTTTGATTTTCATCTCAAGCTTCGTCTTTTCAAAAACGGCGGCAGGCATTAAATTTGCCAAAAAGTGGCGGCAGATCAAATCGTAAACCACATAAGCGCCGGGGAGCTTGATCATGGCTTCCACTGTTTCTTTCGAAGCGCCTTTGATCGGGTGAATCGGCGGGTGGTCTTTCGCATCTTTCGGCCCGTTCTTGGATTTGATGCCGGCAGGCGCGGACACAATTTGAGAAACGGCTGTCGTGTAATCTTTGTTTTTGGCCAAATCGGCTAAAATCACTTTAAAATCAAAATCATCGGCATACTTGTTTGTTTCCGTTCTCGGGTAACTCGTCAAACCCGACAGGTAAAGCTGTTCCGCAATTTCCAAAGATTTTTCCGGACTGATGTTTAAAAACGCTGACGCGCGCTTTAAAAATTCCGTCGTGTTCAGCGGAAACGGCGGCGCCAAACTTTGCTCGCGAATCGTTTTCTTGTCAACGAGCGCGGTTTTTTCACCTTTAATCCGCGCCATGATTTCGTCGGCTTTTTCCTTCTCGGGAATGTGGCCGGCGCGGTGCGTTCCGGTAAAAATATTGCCGTCGGCGTCAAAGTCTGCCGTAATTTTCCAGAAATCTTTCGGCTTGAATTCGCGGATTGCTTTTTCGCGCTCGTAAACAAAACCGCAGGTCGGCGTCTGACACGGGCCGATGGACAAAATTTCCTTCGTAAATGCTTTTTCGCGAACCGAAAGCGTCACATAGCGCGTAAAAGCGGCGCCCATTTTCAAATCCAGAATCTGGCGGGTTTCGGCAGCCATTGCCAAAGCGGCATCCGGCTCTCCCGGATTGTCAAAAGCTTCTTCAATTTCTTTTTGAGAAAACGTTGAGTAGCGGGCGCGTTTAATCGGCACTTTTGCGATGCGTTCGGCCAGTTCTTTTGCCTCAAAACCGATGTTTTCGCCTTCGCGGTCATAGTCGCAAGCCAAAATAATTTCTTCCGCTTCTTTGGCAAGCCGTTCGATGACAAACGCGAAATTTTCTTTCGTCACCAGTTTAATCGGCGAAATGTCCAAAAGATCTCCGGGCGGCACGCCTGTCCAGCTGTTGTATTCGGCCGGGAAATCATAATTCATAATGTGGCCGGCAAGTCCCGTCACCGCCCAGTCCTTTCCGTCTCTTTGGAAGCGGTAGACGGCAATGCCTTCAACAGATGTCCGCTTGTAATTGCCTTTTCCCAAAATATTGGCAATTTCTTCAGCCGCTTTATTTTTTTCCGCAAATGCAACGATTGTCATTTTTTACGCCTCTTTAAACCGCGTTTCAATAGTCGTCGGCCAAATTAAAATCCAAAATGCCGGGTTTCATCGTTCGAAAATCAACGAACGGAACTTTCGCAGGGTTGGGCACAATATTGACTTTCTTCTGAAAATCCGTTTGTGCCTGCCAGGTGCCCGAATTGATGAGCAGAATATTTTTGTAATTCTGAATGCCGATGGTATGAACGTGGCCGCAGTGAATGATGTCGGGAACTTTGTCGATGATCAAATAATCTTTCTTTTCAGGTGAAATCATGACGCGGCTGCCGTAAGTCGGAGCAAGGTGGCGGCGTTTGACCATTTCAACCATTCCCGTTGTCGGTTCCTGATACGACACGCCTTTGATGCTTGCGACCATGTCGTCCATGGAGCAGCCGTGGTAAATCTGAACGCAGATGCCGTCTAATGAGATGACGGCCGGATTGCCGACAAACGTGACGTTTTCCGGAAACATTCTTTGAATTTCTTTCGGAAAAGTAATCTGAGGCTCGGCGCGACGGACGGCATCGTGATTGCCGGGCGCGATGATGACATGAATATTCTGCGGAATTCTGTGGAAATATTCCGCAGTCACTTCGTATTGTCTCATTATTTCGGGAATTTCCAGGTCCAATTCCTGTCCCGGATAAATACCGATTCCGTCAACGATGTCGCCGGCAACGACGATGTAGCGGATTTCGGAAGCCATTTTCTGAAGCTGCGGCATTTCCGATTTGCCGTTTAAGAAATCCAGAAAGATTTCCCATTCTTCTTTCATAAATTCCTTGCTGCCGACATGAATGTCTGATATGAAAAGCGCGTATCCTTCTGTTCTTCTGCGGTTGGAGAAATAATTGTTCGGAACGTCGGGCTGCGTGATTTTGCTGCCCATTAAAATTGTTCCTTCCGGCGTCAGGCTGCCGGTGATGCCGACGATTTCATCCAGCACGAGTTTTTCGGCTTCTTCCATCAAATCGGTGTCTCTTTGGTTGATTAATACGGGAAATGTTCCGGTCGGATCTTCCAGCGTTAAGATAAGATGCTGATTTCCGGTGGTGGTTTTTTCCGAAACCATTCCGATGATTGTAATTTCCGTATTTCCGTCCCGCGATAAGGGTTTGACATTTTTTCCTTTGGGCAGGCTTTCAATCGGACGGGCGCTGACGCGTGAGCGGATCATTTCGCTGATGCGGGTGTAGCGGTCTCTAAAGTATTGAACGAATTGCGTATATTCGCCGACGCTGGTTGTTTTTTCGGTCACGTCTTCCAAAATGTCAACGGGATTGTCGTCAAACGGATATTTGTAAACAAAAGAAGGCTCGTCTTCGACGGCGGCAGCGCTTGTGTTTGTGTTTTCTCCGCCGTCGCCTGCCGGCGGCATTTTCTTTTCCAAATCCCGGACAATCGCGGTCAAATGTTCGGTTTCGATGACAAAAACGGAGAGATCGATTTCGGAAAAGATTACCGGCAAACAGTCTTCGGAAAGGCGGCAGCCGACCAGATAGTCAACGGCTTCTTTATTGATCATGAAGCCCGCATCGGATGCTTTTTCTAAAATAATCGTCTCATTCATTTTGACCGCTCGATGTTTTTGATTTCCCGGATGATTTTCCGGAAAAACTCTGTAAAAGTCTTGCTGAAAAACTGTTCTTTGAAATAAATACCCTCTGATTCTTTTTAACCGTTTTTGAAACGGTTTAATAATTCGGATCTTTCATTTGAACGTTTCATTTTGTTTCATTCGGGTCTTTCATTTGAATGGTTCATTTTGTTTCATTCGGATCTTTCATTTGAGCATTTCATTTTGTTTCATCCGGATATTCATTTGAGCGTTTGATTTTGTTTCATTCGGATATTCATTTGAGCGTTTCATTTTGTTTCATTCGGGCGTTTCATTCTTAAGAAACTTATTTATCATTTTGTTTATATTTTGTCTGCAGAGCTTTATTTATTTTCATTTAGTTTTATTTTTATTTTATTTGCAGGTGAATTCATGTGGGATAATGAACAATTAAAAGGCTTGGCAAAAGATGTCGGTGTTGTTTTGGGCATTGTTGCTGTCTTTTTGATTTTCTGTTATGCTGTTTTCGGCTTATGGACGCCGATGTATGTTGTGTCTTCCGGCAGCATGGAGCCGAATATGAATGTCGGCGACATTGTTTTTGTCAAAAGCGTTGACCGGACGGATATTGTGACTTGGCAGGAGGCCGAAAATATGTCCGACCCGCGCATTAAATTCAAGAACCCGGGCGATGTCATTCTGTACAGGCCTTACGGCAGCAATCAACGCGTTCCGATTATTCATCGGGCCATGTATTATGTTGAAGCGGGTGAAGAAATGTGGCCGGGCGGACCGACAGCGCCGCATGCGGGATACATTACCAAAGGCGATAATGCGCAGACGAATACATTTTTGGACCAGCAGACCAGCATTATGCCGCAAACGCCCGTTAAAGAAGAATGGATTATCGGTGTGTCTCAATTTAAGATTCCGTATATCGGAAAAATTCGTTTGCTGTTTTCTAAATGAGACGGTTCGTCTCATTTAATTCTCTTTTTTCATTTTGATTTTCTTTTCCTCTTCTTATTGTTTAGTGTCCTCTTCTTATCGTTTGGTGTCTGCTGCTTATTGTTTCATTGCCTTTTGTTTTCATTGATTCCATTTCTGTTTTTGTATATTTTTGAATAGTTTCATTTCGCTCGGGCAGTCTTTAAATTCTATAACCGCCGTTATTTTTCAAAAACAAATATTTTACAGAGGTCGGTTTGTGGCGGCAAAAAAATCAAAAGGGGTTCCGGCTTGGAACAAAGATCAAAAAGGGGATTCTCAGACGGCGGATATCCGCATTCCGACAGAGTCTTTGCCGCTTTCCGATCCGGTTAAATCTTTTTACGCAGAATCCGGAATTCTGCAGCTGTACCCGCCGCAGTCTAAAGCGATTTCAGCGGGGCTGCTTGACGGGAAAAATATTTTGATTTCAATTCCGACGGCTTCGGGAAAAACGCTTCTTGCGGAACTTGCGATGCTGAAGAGTTTGGAAGATCACGGCAAATGTTTGTATGTCGTTCCGCTTCGGGCGCTGGCTTCGGAAAAGTTCCGGCGTTTCTCGGAATTCCGGGACCTCGGATTCCGGACCGGCATTTCGACGGGCGATTTGGACGAGCGGGATGAAAATCTCGGCGACCATGATATTATTGTCGCGACATCCGAAAAAGTGGATTCGCTGATCCGCAACGGAACGCATTGGCTGAATCAGATTTCCGTTGTTGTGCTGGACGAGGTTCATCTGCTGGACTCTCCCGGACGCGGACCGACGCTTGAAATCGTGATTACAAAACTTCGGAAACTGAATCCGAAAATGCAGATTGTTGCGCTTTCGGCAACGATTCATAATTCAAAGGAGGTCGCCGACTGGCTGAAAGCGGAATGCGTTGTCAGTGATTGGCGCCCGACGAAGCTTTATGAAGGCGTTTATTTCGACGGCGTTTTTGAAGGCGAAGTGGTTCACACCAAAGAAAAAACGATGAAAGAAATCGAGCTTGTCGGCAAAGGAAAAGACGCCGGCGTTTCTCTGGCGGCCGACACGATTCGGGACGGCGGCCAGTGTCTTGTTTTTACCAACAGCCGCAAAAACGCGGCGGGCTTTGCCAAAAAAGCGGGGCCTGTGATTCAGTCTTATCTGACGGTTTCCGAACAGGCGGAGCTGCTGGATTTGGCGTCTGCCGTCACGGACCGGAGCGACACGGATGCCGCCAAAGTGCTGGCTTCCTGCATTCGAACGGGGGTTGCTTTCCACCACGCGGGACTGTCTTCCGATCAGCGCGAGCTGGTTGAAAAGTCGTTCTTGGCGGGCAAAATCAAGCTGATCGCCTCCACGCCGACGCTGGCGGCGGGATTGAATCTGCCGGCAAGGCGCGTGATTATCGCGGCCTGGCGGCGTTATGATGCCAACGACGGTATGCAGCCGATTCCGGTCATGGAATACAAACAGATGGCCGGGCGTGCCGGGCGGCCGCATTTGGATCCTTTCGGCGAGTCGGTTTTGATTGCTTCCAAAGAAGAAGATGTTGAAAGACTCACCGAATTTTATATCGAAGCCGAACCCGAGTCGGTCGAATCCAAATTGGGCGCCGAAAACGCGCTTCGGACACACGTGCTGTCAACCGTTTCAAACGGGTTTGCATCGACGCGCGCTCAGCTGCTGGATTTCTTTAAAGATACTTTTTTTGCTTATCAAAAAGGTCTTCTCAGTACGATTGCACTTAAAACCGTTATTGACAAATGTTTGGATTTCTTAATTCAGGCGGATATGTGCCGGGAAGATTCCGGCGATTCGGGGAACACGAGCGGAAATTCGAACGGGAATTCGAACGGGAATGCGGCGGCAAATGGTGTTGACGAAGGCCCTGCAAGCCCGTTTGTGACGGCGGACAAATTCAATTCGTTAAAAGAGGCCGACGACTACCCGCTGTTCGCAACGAAAAAAGGGATTTTGGTTTCCAAATTGTATTTGGATCCGCTGTCGGCTTCGGTCATTTTGGAAGACATTCAAAAAGCGGAATCTGCGGGAATGAATTTGACGGATATCAGTCTGCTTCATTTAATCTGCAAAACGACTGATATGCCGCAACTGTACATGAAAACAAATGATTATATTCCGGTGACCGAGTTTGCCGCCGAAAACGCCGAACACATTATTTCCATGCCGCCGACGAAAAACGCGGCGGAATTTGAATGGTTTTTGGGCGAACTGAAAACCGCGATTTTGCTTTACCGCTGGATTTCAGAGGCTCCCGAGAATGAAATATCCAAGGAGTTTGATGTCGGCGAAGGCGACATTCGGCAGTTCTCGGAAACAGCGGGCTGGATTGCAGGTGCTGCTTCCCGTCTGCTTAAGATGAGCGGCCTTTCGTCTGCCGGCCTGTTTTCCGACTTGGAGCTTCGGCTTCAGTACGGTGCAAGCATTCAGCTGCTCCCGCTTCTAAAAATTCGCGGGATCGGCCGTGTCAGAGCGCGCCGCCTTTATAATGCGGGTTTTAAATCTAAGGAATCGTTTGAGCCGGCCGATTTCGAGACCGCTGCAAGATTGATCGGCCCGAAAATCGCGCGTCAGCTTTTCAATGAAATCGGAATTGATGTCGGCGGTTATGTCGTTTCGGATTCCAAAAACTCGAATTCGGATTTCGGGGGGGAATCGGGATCGGAATCCGAATCTCCTTCTCAGGTTCAGAAAAGGTTTGACGACTTTTTCTGATCAGTTTTTGTTTTAGTTTTTTTTGGTTTTGTTTTTGTTTTTTTGGTTTTTGTTTTTTTGGTTTTTGTTTTTTTTGGTTTTGAATAAATCCAAACATCGGTTTTGGAAAATCATCCAAATCAGAACTCCCGATAAAACCCGAAAAACAATGTCCCAAGAGAAGTTCAAGCAAAAAACGGAGTTCATATTTTTGAAAATTGAGAGAAGTCGATGTTTGTTTTTTCTGAGATTAATTGAAAAACCAAAACGGCCACCTCCAACAACGCGTTTCGTGAGCGAAGCAAGTGTTAGGAGGAGTTGAAGATTGGCCCCATGAATTCAACGAAAACACAATGCGGCATTGTCATTAAACTTTTTTAAAATTCGTATTTCTTTAAATTTTCTTTTTTTTTAAAAACCTCTCCAAATTCCGATTTCGTTCGTCGCTTCGCGCCGCCCGAAATTCGTAATTTGGAGTGGGGTTTGCTGTATTTGTTTCAAATCCAAACATCGGTTTTTCGAATTTTCGGCAAACCCGAACTCCCGATAAAACCTGAAAAAACAATATCTTAAGAGCAGCTCAAGCAAAAAACGGAGTTCATATTTTTGAAAATTGAGAGAAGCCGATGTTTGTTTTTTTCTGAAATTAATTGAAAACCAAAATGAGATGTACTTATTTGAATTTCAAACGTTTACATTTTTCTTCTAATTTTTCTTTTTTTTAAAAACCTCTCCAAATTCCGATTTCGTTCGCCGCTTCGCGTCGCCCGAAATTCGTAATTTGGAGTGGGGTTTGTTGTATTTTCAAATCCAAACATCGGTTTTGAAAAAATTATCAAACCCGAATCCCCGATAAAACCCTGAAAATAAATCTGAAAGCAAGTTTGTATTTTGAACAAAAAACGGGATTCGATTTTGATTAAAATAAAAAAAGATGATGTTTCGTTTTTAAAAATAATTTGATTGAAATACGGAAAACCGTTTTCAATCGCGAGTTGATTCGTTTTCGTTTTTAAAGTTTGATAATTTCAATTGTTCCGTCGGTTTTTCCGATGACGACTTCATCGACATTCATAAAAATGCCGTGCTCGACGACGCCGGGAATTTGAGAAATTTTTGCCGCCAATTCTTGGGGGGTTTTGATTTCGCCGAAGGTGCAGTCAATCACAAAATTGCCGTTGTCGGTAATGACGGGGCCGTCTTTTTTGGCTGCCGCGCGAAGAACCGGTTCGCCGCCGAGATCTTTTAAGGATTTCGTGACGAGTTCTCTGCCGAAAGGCATGACTTCAATCGGAACGGCAACGGTTAAGATTTCCGATTTCTTGCCGGGGTCGGACACAACGACGAAACGGTCGGCGGACATGGAAACAATCTTTTCCCGCGTGTGCGCGGCACCGCCGCCTTTGATTGCAAACAAATTCGAATCAAACTGATCGGCGCCGTCAATGGCGATATCCAGTTTCGGCGTTTCGGCAAGCGATGTCAGCGGAACACCGGCCTCGATTGCAATCATTTCGGACTGATACGATGTCACAACGCCGACGATGTTCAGATTTTCTTCGCGGACGCGGCGGCCGAGTTCTTTAATTGTATAAGCGACGGTTGATCCGGTCCCGAGACCCACGGCATCGCCGTCTTTGACCAAAGACGCGGCGTAAAGGCCGGCCGCCTTCTTTTCGGGAGATTCTTTTGTCTGGTTTCTGTCTGTCATGTCTTATCCCTCCAAAAAATCAGGGGGAGAGTCTCTTTCTGTCTCTCGGGAACAAAACTGCTTCACGGATGTTGTCCAAGTTCAGCATCGTCATCACCAAACGCTCTGCGCCGACGCCGAATCCGCTGTGCGGCGGCATGCCGTAGCGGAAAGTTTTCAAATAGAATTCAAAGCCGTCCGGGTTGAGTCCTTTGGCTTCGATGCGTTCGACCAGCAAATCATGCTGATGAACACGCTGAGCGCCGGAAGAAAGCTCCATCATGCGGTGCATCATATCGAAACTCTTTGAAATTTCGGGGCGGTCCTCGTAGGGCATGGCATAAAACGGCTTGGTCTCCGTCGGCCAGTCAATAATAAAGTAGTGGGATTCGCCGGTTTTGTTAAACACATATTCGCCGAAAAGGTGTTCGGCCTGCGTTCCGATGTCGTCTCCGAATTCCATCTTGTCTTCGATTTCGGGGATTTCATTGTTGATGATGTCCAAAACCTGCTCGTAAGTGTATTTGTTGAACGGAAGTTTCGGAACGTGAAGCTCAATGCCGAGGATGTCAATACTCTTTTGGCACTTCTCGACGACTTGTTCGTAAACGTAAACAATCATGTTTTCCAAAAGCTCCATCACATCTTCGTGGTCGGCAAAACTCATTTCAATGTCAATGGATGTGGCTTCGTTGAGGTGTTTTCTTGTGTCGTGTTCTTCGGCTCTGAAAATCGGGCCGATCTCATAAACGCGGTCAAGCCCCGCGGACATCAGCATTTGCTTAAAGAGCTGCGGGCTCTGGTTGAGGAAAGCTTCGCGGTCAAAATAGTTAATCGGGAACAAATCCGTTCCGCCTTCGGTTGCGGCCGCCACAATCTTGGATGTCGTTGTTTCAACGAATTTGTTTTGTTCCAAAAAGTCGCGGATTGCCTTTTGAACAGTGTCGCGGATGATGAAAACAGCCGTCTGCTCTTCGCGGCGCAAATCCATAAAACGGTTGTCAAGGCGCGTGTCAAGTTCCGCGTCGACTTTGCCGGTCGTGTCCATCGGAAGCGGAGATCCGGCTTCGTTGACAACGGTGATGGAGTCCGGCAGAAGTTCAAAGCCGTTGGGCGCTTTGGGTTCGGCCTTAACGGTTCCGGTCACGGTCACGACGGATTCGCGGCTCATTCTTTTAACGATTTCCAAAAGTTCGGCATCGATTTTTTTCTTCACAAGCGTGACTTGGGCGCGGCCCGTTCTGTCGCGGAGGACAAGAAAAGTGATGCCGCCGAGATCTCTGATTTCGTGGACCCAGCCGGCAAGCGTCACGGTTTTGCCGTTGTCCGCATCGGGAACAATTTCTCCCGTAAAGTGTGTTCTGAGTGCTTTTAATGACATGATAATCACATTTTATGTATCGGATTAATAAAATTTAACAGAAAATTTAATAGAATTAGAATTCAGTCAAATAATGTCAATCCTATTCATCTGAGTAATATAATAACTTCGGATGAGAACGGCAATCTCATATTTTAAAATTTTTAAAAACCGGAGGGGATTTTTTTTCGATTTATTTTTTCCAAAATGGGGTGGCGATTTTAATGAACATTTCAAAAACAGGGCGGCTCGCGCGTGGCGTACAGTTTTCAGCTGTCGGCAAAATGTATAATTAATCGGGCGGTCATCGGAAAGCCGATTTCAAACAGAAACACATCCATTTCGATCAGGAATAAATTCGGCGTCGCATTGTTTTGATTTATTTGATTTTATTTCCCTTTTATATTATCTCTTGAAAATAAAACTAGCAAGCGCCACGACAATCTTATATATTAAAACGATAACTTACATCTATATGAAATTGTAATTCATTTTTTCCTTTTTCCATTTTTCGAATTATATATTCTCGGATGGGTTTGAATGTCTCGAAGTAATAACCAAAAAGATAAACCAAAAATTCTAAGCAAAAAAGTAACAATCACTTTGAGCGATGAGAGCGGTTATGCTGCTGCTGCGGTTCTCGGGAATTTTTTAATCTTTTATCAAAATTTAATTTATGAATTGGGAGAATATGTCAGCGAAGGAAAAAGCAGACAATCAGGCAGTTTCCCCGAGAATATTAAAAAAGATTTTAAATTAGAGACAACCGGTTTGAGAAAAGGAAGCGCGGAATTAGATTTGCAGATCTTGGATAATCAGCAAACAATTGATACGTTGCCTTCAATCAAAAATTTGGCAATCAACAAAGCAAACGACATTATAATTAAATTGAATAATGGGGCGGATGATGTTACAGATCTTTTAGATGACATTGAAGATACATTACGGATGAAAAAGGCGGTCAATAACATCATTGAATTCTGGCCGGATGATAATTCTGATTATACTTTTTCTATGAAAACGGAAGGTTATGATGAATTCAAGTTTAACGGGCACATGAAAAAAAATATTTCTCGAATTCAATATAGTTTAAAGGATGTCGATGAATCAGGTAAACATCAATATTTTGGCCGATTTATTCGTATCATCGGAGATCAAAAAAGGATAATGATTGATACGCTGCAAGGAAAAAGATCATTTTTGTATAAAGATCGGGATCAAAAGGATTTATTTTCTCATCTGTTTCAATTTATAGCCATTGAGGAAAATAAAAATATCATTGAAAATTTTAAACCGGATTCAACGTTTGTAATGAACGATTTTATAACTGAAACAAATTTGAAAGTGATAAAACCGATACCTTTTGAATTAAGTTTTGAAGATGATGTATACATAATGCAAAACGACATTTTTGATATTTTTTCATTCCATAAAGATTTGAAAAAAGCACGAATTGACATCGAAGAACAAATTCGTTTTTTGTGGTCTGAATACGTATCCGTTGATGAAAAAAGTTTAGCCCCCAGCGGATTGGTGTTAAGAGACTTACTTTTAAAATATGTGGGTGAGAATTATGGCTTACAAATGTCGAAAAATTGAAGGAGCTTTAACAAAAAAAGGTTTCACGGAAATTCGTGACGGGGATCATAAATATTATATTTATTACGATGAAGCCGGAAAAACTTTTGTCAAAACAAAAACCAGCCATAATAACCAAGATTATCATTCTTCATTAATTAATGCAATGTCCAAGCAATTGAAATTAAAACCGGAACAATTTGCAGGTGTTGTTGAATGCACAATTAGTAAAGACGAATTAAAGTCACTTTATGCCGGAAGTATGCCGCAGTATATCGAAGATAAGCAGAAATATTTGGATGATTAATGCGCTGCCTCTTCTTTTGCAAAACTTGCTGTTTTAAAGTAACATTTAAATGAAATCAAAAAGTAGTTAAAACAAAAAAGAGGCAATATTATGGACCTGCATCAAATCGAAGAATCCGCCGAAGAGGCATTTGACCACGCGTTACACGTCGTTAAGATGAAAAACATTCTTCTCATTTTCATTATCATATGTTTGGCTTATCTTTATTTGTTTGTGATTGAATAATTTCTCAATCCTTCCAATTCTTTTTTATTCAAAATTCTTTTTCATTCGCGGTCTGCTTTTTCATTCGACAGCCTGTTGTTTCATTCGATGGTCTGCTGCTTCATTGGCAGTCTGCTGCTTCATTCAACAGCCCGCTGTTTCATTCAACCGCTTTTTTCTCAAGCATCTTGCACGCCTGACAAACATCGTCATTGCACGGCTCACCGCAAATCTGACAGTTTTTCATATCTGAAACATCCAGCGCCTCTGCAATCAAAGGAACCATTGTATCAAAACCGCGGACTAACGAGTATTTTGTTCCGGGATGGTTGACTTCAAAGCCGTTGAGCAGCCGGCGCACTTCTTTTCGAAGTGCTCCGAACGAATGCGGGCACGCCGTTAATTCCATCGGCAGGTCATTCAAATAAGCGTAAAGCGCGATTTCTTTTTCCGGAATTTTTCGAAGCGGTTTGACACGAACGATAAATCCGTCAAGCTCGTTTGCGGCTGAAAAGCGAACCATCCGCTCCACATCGCCGCGGAAATGGTTAAGCATAATGGTTTGCGCTTCGTCGTCCAAATTGTGGCCGATCACAAGTTTCGTTGCGCCGATGTCGCGGGCGACTTTATTGAGAATCTTTTTGCGCAAAACACCGCAGTAACTGCACGGGCCGACTTCTTTCTTGTCGTCGCTGTAACGGTTTTCAGCCATTTTCTTTTCGGAGACAAGCTCGTCCATGGATTTTCCGTATTCGTCTTTGAAAGACTTGATAATATGTTCAATGCCGAGCCGCGCTGTCATTTCCCGCGTCCGCTCGATTGAAAAATTGCGGTAGCCGTCAATGCCTTCGTCAATTGTGATTGCAACAATCCGGATATCCGGCCGGCCGCCGAAAATTTTGTGCATCAAAAGAAGTGCGACAGAGCTGTCTTTGCCGCCGGAAAAAGCAACCGCGATCACATCATTTTTCTTCACGGGATAGCGCTGGCGCATCGTCAGCTTCGCTTTGCGTTCCACATCTTCAAAGAAATGTTTTTTGCACAAGTGAAGGCCGGAATACGGCTGATAAATGATTGCAGGGGTGCTGCATTTTCGGCATTTTGTTGTCATAAGTCAAACCTGTCCGTCAAAATAAAAAGGATGATGAAATGAAAAACGAAACATTTCTCATTTAAACTTTATGTTTTTGAAAATTTCGGCAGCTTGATATTTCTTTTCGTTTTTCCTCTTTTTATGTTCCCGGAAATCTTTTCAAAAACCTTTTCAGAATTCTTCTCAGAGTTCTTCTCAGAATTTTTCTCAGAATCGTTTTCAATTTTTCTTGCAAACCCTGCGGCGGGGTTTGTTTTCTGCATCCTTGCCGGCTGGCTTTTCGGTCTTTTGACCGGCATGATTCCGGGAATTCACGTCAACAACATCGCCGCCGTTTTGGCAGGCGCCGCAGGATTTCTGTATGCTTTCGGGTTTTCTCCGATTCTGCTGTCCGCCGTCATTCTCTCCTGCGCCGTCTCACACACTTTTCATAATATTATTCCCGCTATTTTTCTCGGCGCGCCCGGCGAAGAAACCGTCTTTGCGGTTCTTCCCGGCCACAAACTTCTCATCTCCGGATACGGTCTTCCCGCCGTTCGCCTTTCCGCGCTCGGGAGTGCGGCAGCCGTTCTTTTTTCCGTTCTCATGATTCTTCCGACAATTTGGTTTTTATCGATGTTTTATCCGATTTTTGAATCCTGCATGGGGTGGATTCTTCTTGCTTTATCTTTAGTTGTTCTTCTTTCCGAAAAGAAAATTCCGAAAATCTTTTTTGCGGCAATTGTTTTTTTGACCGCCGGCCTGCTGGGTTTGTTTGCTTTTGAAACCGAATCCGGTTTAGATCCGTTCCTTTTTGCATCCTCCGTTTCCGTTCTGATGCCGCTTTTAAGCGGTTTGTTCGGCGTGCCGCAGTTAATTCTCAGTTTGTTTTCAAAATCTGAAAGTTATGAAAGTTCAAAAACAGAAATGCAATTTCCGTCGAATCTGTTTCTTCAAAACGCTGCTCTCGGGACCGCCGCAGGCGCTTTCGTTTCATGGATCCCCGGCGTTTCGTCTTCGGTTGCGGCGATTCTGGCCGGTTTTTTCAAAAAGAATAAAAATGCCGGTGCCGATCAGCTCGAAAATATCCCGGCGGCTGAAGAAAATGAACTCATTCAAGCCGCCGAATACATTGTCATCGTTTCTGCAATCAATACGGCAAACGCGGTTTTCGGACTCTTGGCCTTCTTTGCAATCGGAAAATCCCGAAACGGCGCGGTCGTCTCCGTCCGCGATATTTTGGAAAACGCCGGATTTCCGCTGACGGCGGGAACCTTTTCGGGCGAAATGCTTGAATTGTTTCTTCTGTTCTATATTGTTATTATACTCAGCGCATTTCTTTCTTATTTTTCAACCATTCGCGCCGGCAAGTTTGTTCCGCGCTTGTTTCAAAAAGTCGATTATCGGAAAATTTCGGCTTTGACGCTTCTGCTTCTGTCCGTTTTAATCTTTCTGATGTGCGGAACATACGGGTTCGCTATTTTTATTGCCGCCGTTTTAATCGGATTTTTACCGGTTCTTCTGCACGTTCACAAATCGCATTTAATGGGCGTGATTCTTTTTCCCGTTATGCTTTATTTTTTGGGGCTTCGGTAATTCGTTTGATTGAATCGATTTGATTGATTGGATTGATTGGATTGATTGGATTGATTTGATTGATTTGACTGATTGAATCGGACTTTGATGCAGGAAGGGGTTTTGGGAAATTTCGGGGTTTTTTTAAGAGCGCTGAAAAAAAAGACTGACAGAAACGGTTAAATCATGAAATAACATTCTTTAATCTAAATTGTTTTCAAAACCGTTTGTCGTTGAGCAATTCGCAGTGCATCACTTTTTTTAACAGTTTATCCGTGGTCGCTGCTGCTTAACATTTGTACAAGCGAAATGTAAAAAGAAAGTGATTCTATGCAATTTTGTCCGAAATGTAAAAGCATGATGATGCCGTCCGGCGGCGAATATAAATGTAAGAAATGCGGGTGCACATCCGCAATGAATGATTCATCCGAGATGACTTTCAAGGCCGATATTCAGGAACGTGAAGTCGTTGTTTTGGAAGGCGACATCGAAGAAGGGCTCCCGACAACAGATGCGACATGTCCCGAATGCAAAAACAGAGTCGCGTACTGGTGGCTCCGCCAGCTCAGATCGGCCGACGAATCCGAAACCCGTTTCTTCAAATGTACAAAATGCGCTTACACATGGCGTGAATACGATTAAATAATCTTAAATAATTCGTTACTTCGAGTTAATCCTTGCAAGTTTAAATGTTTGCATTTTTGAGGAATATTAAATATTTATATCTGTAAATTGTTATAACAGTAAAAATCTGACAAATCGACTTACATGTCCTTACATGTCATCTGCGTCAATCTTTTTACATCTTAATTATTTGCATAATTTAATTATTCAACGAACACAAAAGTGATTCCTATGCTTAAAGCTTCAATCGATATTGATCTTCTCAGAGATTCCGTGACGGCGCTTAACGTCATCGTCAGTGAGGTCCGCTTAAAAATTCAGCCGGACGGCATTTCAGTCAAAGCCGTGGACGCCGCAAACGTTGCGATGGTCATTTTTGACTTAAAAGCCGGTGCCTTTGAAAGCTATCAGGCGGATGAAACAGAAGTCGGCCTTGATCTTGTCAAGCTCAACGATATCCTCGGAATTGTCGAGAAAAAGACATTGGTTGACTTGGAACTTGACATGGCCGCACAAAAGCTTCATTTGAATTTCGGCGGTTTGTCCTACACTTTATCCTTGCTTGACCCGTCCACCATCCGCTCCGAACCCCGCGTTCCGCAGCTGGACCTTCCCGCCCGCGTCGTTTTAAACGGCCAGGACTTAAAGCGCGCCGTCAAAGCCGCGGAAAAAGTCAGCGACCACATGACGCTCGGCGTAACCGGTGACATCTTCTTCATGGAAGCCAAAGGCGACACCGACCAAGTCCGTTTGGAAATGGGAACCGATCAGTTAATCGACTTAAAATCCGGCGAAGCCAACTCTTTATTCTCCTTGGACTACCTTCTTGACATCATCAAGTCGGCCGGCAAGGCAAACGAAGTCACGCTTTCCATCGGATGCGACTTCCCGATCTTAATCGAATTCGATATTGCGCCGAATACCTGTCATGTGACATTCCTTTTGGCTCCGAGAATCGAATCCGACTGATTTTCATTTTTTATTTCCTTTTTTCCGAAAGCCGAAAAATCAAACGGCTTTCATTTTTTATTTTACCGTTCTGTTTCTACAATCAATGCCAATTTTTGTTCCGGCCCGTTGTTTCTATTAATATTTCTGCTCTTTGTCTCCGCTCTTTACCTCTGTTAATTTATTTTCGCTATTTTTCTTTTACTGTTTTCTTCAAATTAATGCTTGAAACAAAACTTATCCTTTTTATTTTTTTAATTGTCGTCCGGATTGCAAAATCTCGGCCGGCAAATCAATCCGCTAATCCTGCCAAATTTGTTGATTCTGTCTAATTGTTGATTCTGTCTAATTGTTGATTCTGTCAAATTTGTTGGTTCTGTCAAATTTGTTGATTCTGTCAAATTTGTTGATTCTGTCAAATTGTTGGTTCTGTCAAATTTGTTGATTCTGTCAAATTTGTTGATTCTGTCAAATTTGTTGATTCTGTCAAATTTGTTGATTCTGTCAAATTTGTTGATTCTGTCAAATTCGTTAACCAAATCATATTCAAAGAATCGGGTGAATAATTTAACAGAGTATGCTTTATCATTGCGGTCTCCAATCTGTTCAATTTATTTGATATTTTTCATTTAATTTTTGGTGTTTTATCATCTCGCAAATGTAAATAAAATCAATTCTTTTTTCTCTTATTTCAAATTTTTAAAATCATTTGAAATATTTGATTCAAGGGTTCTTTTTTTTTGACTGCATATCTTGTATTTATCATGATTAATTACGTTTTCCTTCAGGGCGAATTTCGCAATGTCTTCTGTTTGTCTTTTATTCGTAATCCAGGCAAGTCTGTTTTTAACCCGCTCTTTTCACGGTTCTCGGCCTGTTCTTTAAAATAAAATTCGGGCGGCTGTTTTATCAAAAAATTCGATTCGTGATTCAAATTCGAAAATCATATATCACCATTACAAATTCTATTAGTTTTGTTCAAATTACAACGTCTTTGTAATTATATATCATTCAGGAATCTTATTGGATATTGGTTCTTTTTCCTTCGTGAAAAAAAGTCTAAATGGTTTAGGCTATATATATTCCGATTCATTTTAGGTATTTGTACAATCATTTTTTCTTGGATTTTTCAAATTGTATGGTGGGGGATGCATCTGATTTTGTATCTTTTGGAAAAAATCCGGCAAATTTGGAAATAATTCTGAAAAAATCATCAAAAATTTTGAAGAAATTAATACTAACGGAGGTAAGTTTAATGGGTAAACAAGATATTTTAGATGAATTAAAACAAGCAATGGTCACCTGTAAAGCGGATGTGATTATGGCGGCAACAAAGAAAGCAGTCGATGAAGGCATTTCCGGTATCGAAATTATCGACGGTCTCGCAGACGGTATGACCGAAGTCGGTGACCAGTTCGAACGAGGAAAAGTTTTTCTTCCCCATGTCATGATGGCCGCAAACGGGATGCAGGCTGCTGTTGACACGCTCGACATGGGCGAATCCGGCACAGCCGTCAAAAAAATCATCATCAACGCAACCGTTGAAGGCGATGTTCACGACATCGGCAAATCCATTGTTTCGACAATGCTCCAGTCCGCAGGTTTTGAAGTCCATGACCTCGGCAGGGATGTTCCGGTCGGCAAAATCATTGAAGCCATTAAGGAATACAACGCCGACATGGTCGGATTGTCTGCTTTAATGACGACAACGCTCAACGGGCAGAAAGACGTTATCGAGCTTCTCAAAGCCAACGGCATGAGAGACAATATCAAAGTCATGGTCGGGGGGGCACCGGCAACAACGGCATGGGCTGAAAAAATCGGCGCGGACTGTTACGCTGAAAACGCAACAGAAGCGGTTGACGAAGCGAAAAGACTTCTTTTGTAATTTTTAAAATTGAATACCTCAAGGTGGTTAAAATGGCAGCAGAATACTATTTAAGAATGGGTGACGGCAAGCGCGTTTCAATGTCTAAAGAAACGATCAAAGAAGAAGCGATTGCCGGCGCCGGAAACGCGGTCGATTACGGTTCGGTTCCTGAACTTTCTGACGACGAAATCGACAAGATTGTTGAAATCTGTACAATGCCCGGCAAATCCGTTTCCGTTGAATATGGCATGGAAGTTCCGATGTCTCATGATATCAGTACCATTCGCCTTGACGGTGACCAGGGCAACAGCGGTGTCGGCATTCCGTCCAGCCGTCTTGTCGGTATGATGATGCACGAACGCGCCTTCGGCGCCGACACAATGGAACTCGGTCACATCGACTACAGTTACAAACCTGTCAAGCCCATCGTTTCCAACGAATGCCAAATGATGGAAGTCGCTCAGCAGAACATGATTGTTCCGCTGTTCTACGGTGCCATGCCGAACATGGGTCTCTACTACACGCCTGACGGTCCGTTCGAGAACCCCGGAGACTTGCTTAAAGCTTTCAAACTCGACGAAGCCTTCGCTTCCATGGAACACTCCGCAGAACACTTGACCCGCGACATTATCTGGATCATGCAAAAATTAATGGCATCCGGTGCAGACGGTGTCAACTTGGACACAACAGGTGCTGCAGGCGACGCCGATGCATACGGCACTCTTAACGCCGTGAAAGCACTCCGCGAAGAATTCCCCGACATGTACATCGAAGTCGGCAGCGCCGGCGAAAGCTGGATCGGTATGCACGGCATGCTCGAATTCGAAGGCACGGTTCTTGCAGGTCTTTGGCCGCATCAGCAGGTCGAACTTGCAGCCAAGGCAGGCGCCAGCATTTTCGGCCCGGCCGTGAACACAAACACAAGCAAGACATTCCCGTGGAATCTTGCCCGTGCGGTCACATTCACAAAAGAATGCTGCAAAGTTTCCAAGATCCCGATTCATGCCGATATGGGTATGGGCGTCGGCGGCATTCCGATGCTTGAAACACCTCCGATTGACTCTGTCACACGCGCAAGCAAAGCAATTGTTGAGATGGCAGGCGTCGACGGCATTTAGATCGGTGTCGGTGACCCGCTCGGTATGCCGATTTCACATATCATGGCATCCGGTATGACCGGTATTCGCGCAGGCGGCGACCTTGTCGCACGTATGCAGCTTTCCAAGAGCATGAGAATCAAGGAGGCCAAAGAATATGTCGCCAAGAAAGTCGGTGTTGATGTCTTCGATTTAGCGGACGAATACGCAATGAGAGATGTCAGAGAAGAACTCGGCATCGGTGTCGTGACATCCGTTCCGGGCGCGCCCAAAGGCATCGCTGCTAAGATGAACATCGAAAAAGTTCTGGACACTCAAATTAATTGCTGTGATTTCTTCAGAAATCAACTGAAGCAGTAATTATTGAAATGGTATTGAATGATTTTCGGATTTGAAAAAAAAGTTGTTTGAATTGTGTGGCTTGAACAATTTCTCAAATCCGTATCAATTCTTCCGAAAAATTGTCATTTGGAGAACGGTTATAGAAAAAATTCATCCTGTGTTTCGTTAAAAACAGAATCTGTAAAACCAAAATCTGTAAAACCAAAATCTGTGAAAACAGATTCCTTGGAAAGCAGGTTTCTTAGAAAACAAGTTTCTTGGAAAGCAGGTTCCTTAGAAAACAGATTCCTTGAAGAAATCCAAGAGCAAAAACGGACCGGATTTTCGGTATTTTTGATTTGAACACGCGTCAATTTGTGTGTTTTAACATATGCTTAATAACGTTTTATAGAGGTTAAAATTATGGCAAAGTGTAATGCATTCGCAGCTACAGAATCACTCAACGGTATTGGGTTTGAACTTTTTACTCAAGATGAGTTAAAAGCCATCCACCACGCAACAATGGAAGTTCTCACCGATGTCGGTATTCAGGTTTCCGACGAAGAGGCCAGAGCTGTTTTTAAAGAAAACGGCTGTCTCGTTGATGAAAAAACTCAAGTTGTCAAAATCCCCGAATTTCTTGTCAGAAGAGCGCTTCAGACAGCTCCTTCCAGATTCACGCTTTGGGGCAGAAACAAAAAATACAACACCGTTCAGGAATGCGGCGGCAAAGTCCACTGGACTTGCTTCGGTACCGGCGTTAAGATGACAAACTATGTCTCACCCGGCAAATACGAAACTGTCGACTCCGTTGAGCAGGACATCGCCGACATCGCAAAACTTTGCGACTGGGCGGAAAACATTGACTACTTCTCCCTCCCTGTTTCCGCAAGAGACTGGGCCGGCAAAGGCGCACAGGACGTTCACGAAGTTTTCACGCCTTTGGTCAGCACGGAAAAACACTACAATGACATTGACCCCGTCGGCGAAAACGTCGAAATTTACTGGGAAATTCTCAAAGCCTGGTACGGCGGCGACGAACAAGAAGCCATGAGAAAACCCTTGATGTCCATGTTGGTCTGCCCGACCAGCCCGCTCGAACTCAGCGGTCAGGCTTGCCAAGTGATTATGAAAGGCGCGAGATACAACATCCCGATCAATGTCCTTTCCATGGCCATGTCCGGCGGTTCCGCACCGGTTTACCTTGCAGGCACGCTCGTGACCCACAACGCGGAAGTTCTCGCAGGCATCGTTCTCGCACAGATTACCTGCCCGGGCGCACCCGTCTACTACGGCAGCTCCACCACCACATTCGACTTGAAGATGGGAACGGCACCTGTCGGCTCCCCCGAACTCGGCCTTATCAGCGCGGGTGTCTCCAAGCTCGCTAAATTCTACGGCCTTCCGGCATATGTCGCAGGCGCATAGACTGACGCAAAAGTCCCTGACGGACAAGCAGGCCACGAGAAAACAATTACGACATTATATGCGGCGCTTGCAGGCTCCAACACCATTTACGGCGCAGGTATGCTCGAGCTCGGTATGACTTTCTCGATGGAACAGCTCGTTATCGACAACGACATTATTGCAATGGTCAAAAAATCCATGGAAGGCATTCCGGTTACGGAAGAAACCCTCGGTGTCGACCAGATCAAAAAAGTCGGTATCGGCAACAACTTCCTTGCGCTTAAGAAGACAAGAGAACTCGTTGACCTCCCGTCCTCTCCGAAACTCTTTGACAGAAGAATGTTCGGCGACTGGGAAGCAGCAGGCGCAAAAGACGCGGCTGACAGAGCACATGATGTTGTCGTCGATGTCATGAAGAATTATGAAGTCCCCCCGATTGACAAAGACATCTACGCGGCAATGAAAGCAATCGTTGACAAAGCAGATAAAGAATACAAAATCTGAATTTTAAAAATTTTAGGCAATATAAATACGAAATAAACTAAAATTTAGACAATATAAAACTAAAATTTAGCAAGTAATACTAAAATTTAGACAATATAAATACTAAAAATATACAGAGGTTTAAATTATGGCAAGCAAAGACGAAGTTATTACAATGGCAAAAGAAGCGATTATGGAACTTGACGGCGAAATGGCCGAAGAAGCAGCACAGGAAGGTCTCAAAGCAGGCGTTGCGCCTGTTGAGATCATTGAAGCGTACGCAGCGGCAATGGCCGACATCGGCGTTGAATTCGAAGCCGGAAAACTTTTCCTCCCCCACCTTTTGGCAGCATCTGAAGCCATGGGCGCAGGAATGGCAATCTTGAAGCCCGAATTGGAGAAATCAAAAGCACAAACCGAAAGCAAGGGTAAGATTGTTGTCGGCACAATCGAAGGCGACATCCACTCCATCGGAAAAGACATCGTTGTTTCCATGCTCGGCATTGCCGGATTTGATGTCATTGACTTGGGCCGTGATGTTCCGATCAAAACTTTTGTTGAGGCTGTCAAAGAACACAACCCTGTCGTCGTCGGATCTTCCGCTTTGATGACAACAACAATGATTAACCAGATTCAGATCGAAGAACAGCTCAAAGAAGCAGGCATCCGCGATGGCGTTAAAACAATGGTCGGCGGCGCACCGTGCACACAGGACTGGGCCGACAAAATCGGTGCAGATATCTATGGCGAAAGTGCATCCGATGCCGTTTCTAAAATCAAAACCGCTGCAGGAAACTGATTGCTGTTTTATCTTTAATAACTCAAAACAGACTCGGGATACACCGAACGAGACGGAATTCTTTCGAATGCCGTCCGTTCGGAAATTCCTTCCGATTCCTGCAGAAAAATGTCATTGATTATTGAAAAAAACTTAAAAAAACTTTGAAATGCCTTGAAAAAACTTAAAAAAACTTTGAAATGCTTTGAAAAAACCCTGAAAAAAAAGCTCAAAAAGGTTTTTTTTCGGAAAATATTCTCTGTTATTTTGATTGATTCGGGCCTTCAAAAATTTGTGCACAATGTTTCAAAAAATTTAAAAGTTGCCACCTGTTGCCTATTTTGCATTTTTGCGCGTTTTCTTATTTTCGCAATCGGTCGGCTTATCTTACAACGCCGTTTTAATTTTGTACTCTCTTTGCAATGGGCGTTTCCTCTTGAAAATTTCCATCTGTATGTGATTTATCTCCCAAAATAGAAACTTGAAATGGATTAGTCTTTATATATTTCAGCCCTTCTTATTCCCAGTACAATTAATTTTTTGGAGGTTTTTCGAATTGTACACGGGGGGATGCAATTGATTTTGCGTCTTTTGAAAAACCCGACTCAGACAAAAACGAGTTTTAAAAATTTTGATGGAAAAAATCAGAATTTTGAACAATTGAGTTATTTACGGAGGTAAAATACAATGGATAAAGCAGCTATTTTAAAAGAATTATCCGATGCAATGGTCACCTGCAAAGCAGATGTTATCATGGCAGCTACAAAGAAAGCAGTTGACGAGGGCATGCCCGGCGTCGAAATCATTGACGGTCTCGCAGCCGGTATGACCGAAGTCGGCGACCAGTTCGAAAGAGGAAAACTCTTCCTTCCCCACGTTATGATGGCAGCAAACGGCATGCAGGCCGCTGTTGACACACTCGACATGGGCGAAGCAGGCGCAACCGTCAAGAAAGTCATCATCAACGGTACTGTTGAAGGCGACGTTCACGACATCGGTAAATCCATCGTCTCAACAATGCTCCAGTCCGCAGGCTTTGAAGTCCACGACCTCGGCAGAGATGTCCCGATCGCAAAATTCATTGAAGCAGTTAAAGAATACAATGCTGACATGGTCGGCTTGTCCGCTTTGATGACAACCACACTCAACGGCCAGAAAGACGTCATTGAGCTCCTCAAAGCCAACGGCTTAAGAGACAATGTTAAAGTCATGGTCGGCGGTGCTCCGGCAACCAACGCATGGGCAGAAAAGATCGGTGCAGACTGCTACGCAGAAAACGCTCCTGAAGCAGTTGACAAAGCAAAATCACTTCTGTTGTAATTAAAAAATTGAATGGTGGTTAAACATGGCAACAGAATATGTTTTAAGAATGGGTGACGGTAAACGCATTTTCTTGACCAAAGATCAGATCAAGGAAGAAGCAATTGCCGGCGCCGCAAACGCAGTTGACTACGGCTTAGTCCCCGACCTCTCTGCTGACGAAATCGACAAGATCATTGAAATCTGTACAATGCCCGGTAAATCCGTTGCTGTCGAATACGGTATGGAAGTCCCTGTCACACACGACATCGGTACCATCCGTCTTGACGGTGACCAGGGCAACAGCGGTGTCGGTATTCCGTCCAGCCGCCTTGTCGGTATGATGATGCACGAACGCGCCTTCGGCGCTGACACAATGGAACTCGGTCACATCGACTACAGTTACAAACCCGTCAAGCCCATCGTTTCCAACGAATGCCAAATGATGGAAGTCGCTCAGCAGAACATGATTGTTCCGTTGTTCTACGGTGCAATGCCGAACATGGGTCTCTACTACACCCCTGACGGTCCGTTCGAGAACCCCGGAGACTTGCTCAAAGCCTTCAAGCTCGACGAAGCCTTCGCTTCCATGGAACACTCTGCAGAACACTTGACCCGCGACATTGTCTGGATCATGCAGAAGTTAATGGCATCCGGCGCAGACGGTGTCAACTTAGACACAACCGGCGCAGCAGGCGACGCAGATGCATACGGCACCCTTAACGCCGTGAAAGCACTCCGCGAAGAATTCCCCGACATGTACATCGAAGTCGGTATGGCCGGAGAAAGCATCATTGGTATGCACGGCATGCTCGAATTCGACGGTCAGATCCTTGCAGGCCTTTGGCCGCACCAGCAGGTTAAACTCGCTGAGAAAGCAGGCGCAAGCATCTTCGGTCCTGTCGTGAACACAAACACAAGCCGCACATTCCCGTGGAATCTTGCACGCGCTATTACATTCATTAAAGAATGTTCTAAAGTCGCAACAATTCCGCTCCATGTTGACATGGGTATGGGTGTCGGCGGTATCCCGATGCTTGAAACACCTCCGATTGACGCTGTCACACGCGCAAGCAAAGCAATGGTCGAAATGACCAATGTCGACGGTCTCTAGATCGGTGTCGGTGACCCGCTCGGTATGCCGATCGCCCACATCATGGCATCCGGTATGACCGGTCTTCGCGCAGGCGGCGACCTCGTTGCCCGTATGGAACTCTCCAAGAGCATGAGAATCAAGGAAGCCAAAGAATACGTCGCAAAGAAAGTCGGCGTCGACACATTCGACTTAGCAGACGAATACGCAATGAGAGATGTCAGAGAAGAACTCGGTATCGGTGTCATTACATCCGTTCCGGGCGCACCCAAAGGCATCGCTGCTAAGATGAACATCGAAAAAGCGCTTGACATCAAGATCAACTGCTGTGACACATTCAGAAACCAACTGAAACAGTAATTGTAAACGACTTTTGATTTGCGTTATAAAAAGGGTTGCTTTGTATGTGTTTTCAAAGCAATCCTTCAGCAAATCATTTACGGTATCCGGGTTTGTGGCCGATTTTGAATTTCAAAGTCTTATGACCCTTTCAAAAAAAGCTTAAAACTTCAAAACCGCACTTCGGCGAAATTGCCTTATCGGCGCGGGAAGCAAAATTCCATTCACAGATGAGCTTATGCTGTCTAAAAAAACGGAACAAATCCCAAAAAAATTGTCTAACGTAAAATCCAAAAAAATTGGTAAACAATACCAAAAAATCCAAAAATTGTCTTTTGTCCGGCAAAAACTGCCCGACAAAAAAAGTTTAGGCCGGCATTATGCAGGCTGACATACACACCCAACACACAACCATACAAAACCAAACAACCAGAATCGGATTTTGCTCCCTTTCGCCCTAATATGTGTTTACGAACACTCCTTTCACATTTATAAAGCACGCATCAGTGTGTTTTACATAAACTAACTGTACAAATATAATACAAGAGGCTAGAAATATGTCTAAATGTAATGCATTTGCAGCAACAAAATCAATCAACGGTATCGAGCTCGAACTCTTTACCCAAGACGAATTAAAAGCAATTCACGAAGCAACCATGGATGTCTTCATGGACCCCGGTATCCAGGTTTCCGATGCGAATGCCAGAGCTGTTTTCAAAGCAAACGGCTGTGACGTCGACGAAGCAACACAGGTTGTTAAGATCCCCGAGTTTGTTGTCAGAAGAGCACTTCAGACAGCTCCTTCCAGATTCACGCTTTGGGCCAGAAACAAAAAATACAACACCGTTCAGGAATGCGGCGGCAAAGTCCACTGGACTTGCTTCGGTACCGGCGTTAAGATGACAAACTATGTCGCGCCCGGTAAATACGAAACTGTCGACTCCGTTGAACAGGACATTGCAAACATTGCAAAACTTTGTGACTGGGCTGAAAACATCGACTACTTCTCTCTCCCTGTTTCCGCAAGAGACTGGGCCGGAAAAGGCGCACAGGATGTTCACGAAGTCTTCACACCTTTAACAAGCACCGAGAAACACTACCATGACATTGACCCGGTCGGCGAAAACGTCGAAACATACTGGGAAATCATCAAAGCATTCTACGGCGGCAACGAGGAAGAAGCAATCAAAAAGCCGATTATGTCCATGTTGGTCTGCCCGACCAGCCCGCTCGAACTCAGCAGCAACGCCTGTCAAGTTATCATGAAAGGCGCACAGCGCGGCATGCCTGTTAACGTTCTTTCCATGGCCATGTCCGGCGGTTCCGCACCGGTCTACCTTGCAGGCACACTTGTGACCCACAACGCCGAAGTTCTCGCAGGCATCGTTCTTGCACAGATCACAAACCCCGGCGCACCTGTCTACTACGGCAGCTCCACCACAACATTCGACTTGAAGATGGGAACAGCACCTGTCGGCTCCCCCGAACTCGGCCTTATCAGCGCCGGTGTCTCCAAGCTCGCTAAATTCTACGGTCTCCCCGCATTCGTTGCAGGCGCATAGACTGACGCAAAAGTTCCGGACGGACAGGCCGGCCACGAAAAGACCATCACAACAACCCTTGCAGCACTTGCAGGCGCAAACACAATCTACGGCGCCGGTATGCTCGAACTCGG
This sequence comes from Methanimicrococcus hacksteinii, assembly GCF_032714515.1. Lineage (NCBI taxonomy): Archaea > Methanobacteriati > Methanobacteriota > Methanomicrobia > Methanosarcinales > Methanosarcinaceae > Methanimicrococcus > Methanimicrococcus hacksteinii. Next base: position 91,820 of record NZ_JAWDKC010000013.1, read on the forward strand.
TATGACTTTCTCCATGGAACAGCTCGTTATCGACAACGACATCATTGCAATGGTCAAGAAAGCCATGGAAGGCATCCCGGTTACGGAAGAAACCCTCGGTGTCGACCAGATCAAGAAAGTCGGTATCGGCAACAACTTCCTTGCACTCAAAAAGACAAGAGAACTCGTTGACCTCCCGTCCTCCCCGAAACTCTTCGACAGAAAGATGTTCGGCGACTGGGCAGCAGCAGGCGCAAAAGACGCAGCCGACAGAGCACACGACGTGTATGTTGATGTCATGAAGAACCACGAAGTTCCGGCAATCGACAAAGACATCCTTGCAGCAATGAAAGCAATTGTTGACAAAGCAGACAAAGAATTCAAAATCTGAATTCATTAAACAAAATATACAGAGGTTTAATTATGGCAAGTAAAGACGAAGTTATTGCAATGGCAAAAGAAGCAATTATGGAATTCGACGGCGAAATGGCCGAAGAAGCAGCACAGGAAGGTCTCAAAGCAGGCGTCAACCCTGTCGAAATCATCCAGGCATACACAGATGCAATGGGCGATGTCGGTGTTCAGTTTGAAGCAGGCACACTCTTCCTCCCCCACGTTTTAGCAGCATCCGAAGCAATGAACGCAGGCATCAAAATCTTGAAACCGGAAATGGAAAAGACAAAAGCTGAAACAACCAGCAAAGGTAAAGTCGTTATCGGCACAATCGAAGGCGACATCCACTCCATCGGAAAAGACATCGTCGTCTCCATGCTCGGCATTGCCGGCTACGACGTTATCGACCTCGGCCGTGACGTCCCGATCGCAAAGTTCGTTGAATCCGTCAAAGAAAACAAGCCGGTTATCGTCGGTTCCTCCGCTTTGATGACAACAACAATGGTCAACCAGATCCAGATTGAAGAACAGCTCAAAGAAGCAGGCGTCCGCGACTCCGTTAAAACGATGGTCGGCGGTGCACCGTGCACGCAGGACTGGGCTGACAAGATCGGCGCAGACATCTACGGCGAAAGCGCAACCGACGCTGTTGCAAAAGTCAAAGCTGCAACCGGTGCCTAAATAACTCACGATTAGAAGCGGGAGGGGCGGCGCAGAAAAATTCCACACACACTCCGTCCCACTCGTTTTTAATATTTTGTATAATCACTGTCACTGTTTGTTCCGATTCGAACTGCAACAAATCAGCCGACACGATATACAACAACCCCCGTGTCGGAAAAGGACGGCCGAATAAACGGCTTTTCCTTTTCCTTTTTTTTTATTTTCGGGGTTACCAAAAACGTGCACACATTGGTGCAGGTTCTTATAAATCTTTGCAATTTATATCGTTTAAATTTTTATTTAATTGTTCATATGATATGACGGTTTCTGTAAATGCTGAATTTATAAATTTTAACCGGAATTTGTAAGAACTTTAGTTTAGATTTGTAAACCTAAATTGTAAATTTGGTTGTAAATTTTAAGTTTGTAAAAATTTGATTTGTAAATCTTAAATTTGTAAAACTTTGATTTATAAATTTTAAATTTGTGAAATTTGATTTGTAAATTTTAATTATAAATTAAACTTGTAAACTTTGTAATTTCTGTAAATGTTGTATTTGCAAAAATTATATAATAGTAACTATTTGCAATAGTAATATTTGTAATGTTTGATACGGATGAATTTTGTCCGCCGCCAATTATAATCTGGCTCGGCAAAATTTTAGGATTTCATCCCGCACGAATTCTTTTATGAATTCGGCGCATACAAGGATATTAATTGCATACGGGAATATTTATTCCATACAGGGAGATTAAAGAATGAAATTATCTTTGGGAATCGATACAGGCGGAACTTATACTGATGCCGTTATCGTTGATAATGAATCTAAAATTGTTCTTCAGTCGGCGAAATCGCTGACGACTTATCCGGATCCGATCGGAGGCATTCGGCATGTGCTGGATAAAATGCCCGCGGATCTGCTCGAAAATGTGTCGACGGTTTCGGTTTCAACGACTCTTTCGACGAATACTGTTCTTGAAAACACCGGCGAAGCGGCGGCTTTGATTTTAATCGGGGATTCCAAACTTTTGAATTTTGATGATCAAAAGGCGGTTCAAAATTATGTTATTGTTTCCGGCGGACATGATCACGACGGTACCGAAACGGCACCGCTGGATACGAAAGCCATTGAAGAATATGTCTTTTCGGTTAAAGATAAAGTTTCGGCGTTTGCGGTTTCTTCTTATTTCAGCATTCGAAATCCGGAACACGAACTTTCGGCAAAAGAATTGATTCAGAAATTGACGGCCGACGGGGAAAAACCGGCTTATCCGGTTGTCTGCGGCCATGAATTGGCGCAGTCTCTCGGCACTTACGAGCGCGGTGTGACGGCTTATTTGAATGCGATGCTTCTGCCGGTGACGCACCGCTTTGTCAACGCGGTTGTTTCTGAAATTCAGCGCCGCGGATTGAAGGCGGATATTAAAATTCTCAAATGCAACGGCGCGGTTTCAGGCATCGAAGAAGCTATGGAAAAGCCGGTCGAATCCATTTTCTCGGGTCCTGCCGCCAGTCTTTTGGGTGCTTCCTTTTTGTCCGGACGGGACACGTGTCTGATGATTGATGTCGGCGGCACGAGTTCGGATGTTTCCATGGTCGAAAACGGTTTCCCGGACATTTCCGATGCCGGGGCTGTTGTCGGCGGATGGCGGACAAAAGTGCGCGCGATTCGGATGGAAACAACGGCGCTCGGCGGTGACAGTCAAATTTGGATTCGTCATCATTCGCTTTCCGACTCCACCGTTCAGGATAAAATTAAGTTCGGGCCGCGCCGTATTATTCCGTTCTGCCGCGCCGCTTCGATTTATCCGTCTCTTTTGGACAGCCTAAAAGAGCGCTGGTTTGCGGACCGCTACCGTTTCAGCGAGTTTGTTCAGCCGGTCCGGTTTTACATCCGAAGCGGCAATCCCGCGGAAGGATTAACGGCGGACGAGCAGAAAATTTACAACAAAATCAAAGACGATGTGCCGGTTTCAATGAACGACATTATGTGGGACTTGTCTTACGTGCCGGCGGATATTCTGAAATCTTTGGTTTCCAAGAAACTGGTGAACATGATCGGGTTTACGCCGACGGATGTGTTGCACGTTTTGGGCGATTACAATGAATTTGACACGGAAGCGGCTGTTTTGGCCGCCCGCATCACGGCTTCTTTTTTGGACACGGACCACACGGAATTGTGCAGGTATCTGAAGCAGTCGTTTGCTTCTAAAATGGCGCAGGAACTGGTTTATTTCCTGGCGGAAAAAGGACTGGCCGACAATTCGGAAAACATTGTCGTCACGTCCCGTTCGGATGTTTTTTCCGCAAGATCTCAGTTTGAAGCCGCAATCGATCCGAATCTGCCGTCTTCAAAACCGTTTCGGGAGTCCGTCAAAATGGTTTTGTCTTTCAAAAAACCGCTTCTGAAATACAAATTGAATATTCCCGTCGTCTTAATCGGCGGTCCCGTCAAGGCTTTTGCCGATGATCTCGGGGACCTCTTAGACGCCGAGATCCTAACGCCCGATCACTTTGAAGTCGGAAACGCCGTCGGCGCGCTTGTCGGAAAAATCGCAAAACGCATTGACATTTCGGTCCGGACCATTCAAAGCGAATCCCATTATGTTGTCAAGACCAGCGGCTTTTTGGTTTACTTCCCCGGCGGCCGCCGCGCTTTTGTTAAACGCGAAGAAGCGCTGGAATTTGCCCGCGCTCTCGGAAAGCAAATGATTATGGAATACATGGAAAAAGAGTCCGTTCCCCCCGAAAAAGTCGATTTCAAAATGTTTGAAGAAGACGTTTCAATTTCAAAAGGCGCATTGCCGTTTATGACGAAATTCGTTTTCGAAGGATTTGCAAAAAACGTTTTCTGATTTATTTTCAGATTCGTTTTTCTTTTCTTTACATTTCCTTTTTCTTTTTTTCATTTTTTCATTTCTTGATTATTTGAAAAAACGCGGTACGTTTTTGTTATTTTTTTGAATCGGTGCAGCTCGCGCGCGGACGGCGCAGCAGACAGGCCGGCAAGTCGGCAACTGTATTTACAGAATCTGCGACAGCAGTGCAAACGGAATCGGTAAGGTAGCAGTGCAAACAGAAACCTGTCGGTAGCAGTGCAAACAGAAACCTGTAGGTAATCTGTGCCCACGCTCGCGTAGCGAGCGGATGTGATGAAAAAGAGCAGATGTGTATGGATGCAGACTGCAGCAAACAGGCAGTACTGACAGCAACGGCAGCAAACAGACAATAACTGACAACAACGGCAGCAAACAGGCAATAACTGACAGCTGCGGCAGCAAACAGACAGAATCTAATACGGCTGCTTTGTTTTAATTGACTTCTTTGGGACGAATCTCCAATCCTCATTTTACGCGCTGCGCTCGTAAAACTCGGATTGGAGGGGCGGTTTTTGGGGTTTAATTCTCTTTTTAAAAACGGAAACATCATTTTTTATTTTTTGTCAAACCCGAACGCCCTCTTCAATCCATTTAATATGTAAAAAGGGGCGTTCGGGTTTCTATAACTTTAAAAAAACAGATGTTTCGGTTTGAATGAATTTTAAAAACGAATCTAAAAATCATATGAAATGAAAATTAACAGGAATTAAAAATAAAAATTAACAGGAATTAAAAATGAAAAAAGACGGGAATTAATCTCCCGATTATGTATCTTTTTTGAATTTGCCTGATTATTGTTCCAAAACCGCTGACTGTTTCTTGTAATATTTGTACAGTTCTTTTGCCCACGATTTTGTCGCGTCATCCAGGCTGACAATGATTTTATTGTCGTAAACGCCGTCGGTGTTGAAGAAATAAATGTAAGTGAAAACATCCGTAATCGTCATGGACGGGAAAATAATGCCGCCTTTGTCGTTGATTTTCATGACCGTGACATTTTCTTTCTGAATAATTTCGTTGAGACGCTTTTCATGATCCTCAACCAGCCTGTCATAAACTTTAGGCGTGACGATCACCGTCATTTCTTTGCCGGACTCAGCCATTTCAAACTACATCTCGGTGTACACCGGATGATAAACCGACAAAAGACACATCGCATGCTTGGATTTTTTGAAATTGTCGCTGAATTCGACAGGCACATCGAACATATATTCGCTGATGTCGTATTCCAAAAGTCTGTAGCTGCCGATGTCGCGGATGCGCTCCATCAAATCCGCCGGAATCACCGACAAATTCCGGGTGAACCAGAATCTGTTGTCTTTTTCAAGAATGTCAATCGTTTCAAAAAGCGGATACATATTTTTAACAAGAACCTGGCCGATGTCCGTCAGTTCGTAAATCCCGTCTTTTAAAACAACAATCTCCTCGTCTCTTAAAGTTTTCAGCTGCGGAGCTAATGAATGCGCTGTCATATTCATTTTTTCCGTGAGTTCATCAATCGTATGCCCTTTCTTTCCGAGATACAGAAGAATTGCTCTTCTCTTCTCAGATAAACATACAATATCATTCAAAGTTAATGCAACAGTTGATTTGTTCAAACACTACCGCCGTCCCGAGTTTTCCGTCGAATCGAAACTATTAATGCCATATCTCTTTTGCATCGTTTTTTCAAACGGCAACTGAGTTCATCGAAAATATGTCCATAAAATGTCCATAAAGATTGAAATGCCGAATAATTATTTACCGGCTGTCAGCCGTGTCTTCGGGCGGCGTGAAAAATCAGCCGTCCGGAAATTATTCGTCATAAATATTGATTATGAATATCTCCTGTACCTGTCGTCTCAGTTTACGATTTGATTTCTTTTTGAATCCGATTTTCATCCTATTTTGCTGAAAATCGGCGGCAGCCGATTCCCCTCCGTTTTTGCCGCTGCCGACAGTTTTATTTCTGTAATTCAAATGAAATAAAATTTTGATTCGTAAGTTTAGATGCGTTTTTAACTATATAAATCTAAAGCTTTATTAACAGGAAGATGTTATGCATAAATTATTGAAGCGGATCCTTTCAAAATAACGTCGGAATCAATTTCTTTCAAAAAACTTCCCGAATTCAAATTTTTTGAAGAAATAAACGAAAAATCGGCAAAAAAAAGGATAAAATGCCTTAAATTTCGGTCAGAATTATCAAAGATTCTGCTTCAAAAACAGATGATAAATTGCATCAAAAATTTATTTGCGTTGAATCAGGAAAAACAACGCTCGTATTTTTTTGAACGCCGAAAAATGAAGGACTTCGAACGATGTCGATTCGTTCTCAAATCCGCATTGTATTTTCCGTTTTTCGCGGATTTTATTACAATGTTCAATTATTCTAATGTCTTTATAATCTTTTTTTTCAATCGTTTTCTCTCATCACAGCATATTTTCCCGGGGCTCCGAGAAACTTGTGGTCGGTTATGCTATATACGATTTTGACCATTTACACACCGCGAATAATTTTCGAAAGGGTAATTTTATTATTCTTCCGGGAATTAAAAAATAAAGCCTGCGATTTTTCGGCTTTGCCGAGCTATTGTCACAGGGATATGGGGGTATTTTCAGGGGATCTTTTCTCTTGAACTTTATTTTTTGCGTTCGCGCCCTGATTTTGTATGCGGGCCTCAAAACACGCGTGCAAAATATACGGAGGTTTAAAGACAAGCAAAAATGATTGGTTGAGCGGAGGCTGTAGGCGACAGCCGGGTTTACGGATTCTGTTATCTCTTCTTCCGCCGCCGTTTCTATAATTCTCGTTTTCATGAAATCAGTTTCAAATCGATTCATAATGTCAAAATTTTTGAACACCGTGATATTGATTTGTTAATGAATATTGATGATCGAGGTGTTTGTCAGATATTGTTGTAATTATAATAAACCCATAAAAGGTGGTTTTGTGGACAGTGACAGTACTTCATTACAAAGATCAATTGACTGGAAACAGGGTCTTGCAATCGCACTTGGTGTGCCTTTATTGATTTTACCGTCAATAGGTACCTTTGCGATTTACTTATGGGCTTTCGCTATTGTGGCGTGGGGTCTCTCAGTATTGCAGGGCTTTATCCAAAACTTGGCATACGGTGAAATGGCAACAACATTTCCCAACGCATCCGGATTGCCGGGTTTCGCACAGGCTGTGTTCGGCGCAGGAACACAAACAGGTAAATTTATCGGCGGTTTCTCCGCCTGGAGTTATTGGTTTGCATGGAATCCCGTGCTTGCGATTTACTCCATTTTAATCGGCGACTACCTCAGCGGTATCGTGCCGATGTTCCTTCCCGAATTTGCAGGTGTCTCGCCCGTTTTGCTTTCAATCGCGGCCGGAATTATTATCTTTACCGCACTTATCTTGATTAATGCCAGAGGTGTTTCAAGCGGTGCAACAGTCGGTTATATCTTAGCCGTTTTCTCATTAATTCCGCTCTTCGTGATTACAGTCGCGCCGTTCTTCACCGGTAATTTCCATATGGAAAACATTACCGGAAGCTGGTTCCCGACTGAATGGAACTGGGGACTTTCAAATGTCTTAATTTTCCTCGGTATCATGGCAACCGCTCAGTGGAGTGCTTGTGCCTGGGAAACGGCAGCTATTTACGGTCCGGAATATAAAAATCCGAAATCGGATGTTCCGAAAGCACTCTTTATCTGCGGTTTAATCTGTTTGTTCTCTTACGTTTTCGTTCAGGCATCCGTTACCGGAACGCTCGGCGTCGAAGGCATTATTGAACAGCGTGTTTCTCCGCTTCTTCCGATGGCCGCCATGGTCTTCGGTGACTGGGGCGCTATCGTTGCGATCGTTATGCTTATTGCCGCAATGGTTTTGATCATTCAGACCGCCTTTAACGGCTCTGCAAGATCTATGCACTCCATGGCAATTGAAGGAAACCTTCCCTCTTACTTGGCAAAAGTGAACTCTAAGGGAACACCGATGAGAGCAATGATTATCATTGCGATTTTCAACATTTTCCTGATTCTGCTCTTCTCCTTCCTGGAAGCATCCAGCGGACCGGCAGCAATCTTGTCAGCATCCGCACTCGGTTATGTGTTTGCAAACGGTATCAGTTTACTCGCATACTACAAAGCAGCCACAGACCCGAAATTCAAGGATTTGGAACGCCCGTTCAAGGCGCCCAAAGGCTGGAAATATGTTGCATTGGCTTGTGCTTTCCTGAACCTTATCTTCTACTTGGTGGGTATCGTTTACTTGAACGCAACAGATGCCGGCTGGGGCCCGACGCTCCTCGGTTTCGTTGTGCTTGCAGTGTTCGCTCCGCTTTGGTGGTGGGCTCAGAAAGAGAAAAAGAGCAAGGCATCGGCATAAATTGACATATAAATTAACATGAATTAATTTACAAATGAATTAATTTACAAATGAATTAATTTACAAATGAATTAATTTAAAAATGAATTAATTTAAAAATGAATTAATTTAAAAATGAATTAATTTACAAATTAATTTACAAAATGAATTATTAACAAAATTCATCACAGGAATCAAAGCAGTCTGCCGATCTCTTCGGCAGTCTGCGATTCCGCAATTTTGGCAAATAACGGAAAAACAAAAGGTGGCCATAGAGTCCGAAAACGGACTGTCGCTAAAAGTGTGTGTGGGCGTATAAATATTTCAGGAGAAATATACTATGGTTGAAAATGTGGTCTCTTTAGATGAAATAAGAGCAAAAGAAAGAAGCCGTAAATTTAAGTACGGCTACATGTGGGCGCTTTTCTGTGCCGTATTTTGGGGTATCTGGTACTTGCCGGGTACGGCAATTTGGGTCTTAAACCCGTTTGACGATATGTCTGTCGCGATTGCGGCAACACACGGCGATTCCATGTCTTTGGTGATTGTCGCTGTTTTGATTACGGCTTTGAATGCTTTAACTTGTGTTATTGCTTTGCTTGTATGGAATGCCGTTCTCGGAAAACACAAATTGAAAGAATTGAAAAGAACAATTCTTGACTTCAAAAAATGTTCCAAATGGTTCTTCCTCGCAGGTATCTGCGGTATGATGGCCGTTTTCGGATCTTATTTGGCTATGGGTTTCATCGGCGCTGCTTTCTCGGCTGTTGCCGGTCTCTTGTATCCTGTCGTCGGCGCGACTGTGTCACGCCTGTGGTACGGCGAAAAAATCTCTAAGCGCGCTGCAGCCGGCATTATTGTTATCGTTGCCGGAGGTATTTCCATTTACGCAGGCGGTCTCGTCTCTGAACTTGCAACAGGCAATGTTCAGTGGTTCGGTTACCTCGGCGGTTTGATGGCGGCTTTGTGCTGGGGTCTTGAAGGCGCTGTTGCCGGAAAAGGATTGGACTTGGCAGAACCCGACTCTGCGCTCACCATCCGCTTCATTGCCGAAGCCGGTTACTGGTGGATTATTGTGATTCCGGTCCTTGCGCTCCTCGGTTTCCCGGTCATTACATACGCGCTTCAGGTCTTCGATCCGCTTGTCATCGTCGTTTTGATGTTTGCCGGTATCACATTCGGTTTCTGTTATGTGACCTGGTACAAATCTTTCCCGCTCATCGGTGTCGGCCGCGGTCAGGGTATCGGAAACTTGTACGGTCTTTGTGCCGTCATCTTCGTTTTCCTGTTCTTCGGAACATCACCCGGCTGGGCAATTATCATCGGCGGTATTCTTTGTGTCATCGGCAGTATGCTTATGTTCACGGAAAGTACGGACGGTATGGAAAGTTTGAGAGGTGAATAATATGGGTGAAAGACCTTTAAAAATCAGGCTTTTGGAAATCTTCAAGGATGGACAGCCGCACTGGAATTATGAAGTCGTTGAAACGATTTTCAAGGACTACAACATGAGCGGAAATTACGAACGCGATTTGATTAACTTCGACCTCATTGAATTGGCTTCCGGCGGCATGCTTGCGGACATTGAACAGAAAGTGGATACGGACGGTATCTACAAGAAAGGTTTCTTGCTGCACAAGTATGTCATCACTGACTTCGGAAGAGAAAAAGCAAACAGCGCTTGCGCACAAGTCTAAGGTGATAATATGGCACAAACAGAAGCAGCAATGGAAGCTTATTATGAAATGTGGGCAGGCATTGTCCCGGCCGCTGATATTACTTGGATGATCCTCATCCTCGCTCTCAGTGTCGCCGCTCTTTACATGGCCCGCAAATTCGTTACAGAATTCTAAATGTAACGCACACAACCAACCCGAGAGTCGGCTGAAGTTCATAAATCCTGTTTAATGAATGAAGCCGAATCCGTTTGAGAGAGAACTTTTCTCTCTCCTCTATTTTTTAAAATCGGTCTTTTCATATCAAAATCTTTTTATGTAATCTTTTCCTTTCATCCTGTGTTCGTGCAGTCCCGTAGTGTAGTGGTCAATCATTCCGGCCTTTGGAGCCGGTGACAGCGGTTCGAATCCGTTCGGGACTACTTTTTTATTTCATTCATTTTTGTTGTTTTCTTTTCTGTTGCTTTTAATGTGTTCTTTTCTCTCTGTTGCTTTTGTTTTGTTGTTTTCCGTTCTATTGATTTCATTTCGTTGTTTTTGTTGATCTTCTTCTTTTTTGCTTGGTTTTCATTGCATCCGTTTATTTGTTCGGCTTCACTGCTTGCCTCCGTTTATTTTTTATATAATTCTCCTCAAATCGTTACGAGAAATATGTTTTTATACTCTCGGGTATTTGTAATACCTGTCGAATTTCGATTGATTCGGCAGTTATCTTTAAACAAAAAAATTGAGGGGATACTATTAAAAAGACTTTACTCGTATCAGTTTTAGTCCTTGTTTTAGCAGCCTGTATGTTTTCCGGCTGCCTCGGCGACAAAATCGTCGGAACATGGAACGGTGAAAAGACCAGCGCAACAATAACTTTTGATAAAGACGGCAGCTTTACGGCAAAATTAGGCCTTGAAATCAAAGGTACCTGGGAAAAGACTGACGGCGATTACACGCTTTATGTTCAGGGTGTTAAAGTCGGCTCCGCCGCATTCGAAGGCAAAGTTCTTCGGGTCACATTGGGCTCCGGACTTTTGAACATTTCCGACACTTTCACAAAAGCTTAATTTTAAAATTTAAATGTTAAAAATAAATGTTCATCCGTTTTTACGGATGAATTTTTGTTTTTATTTTTGTTTCTTGATATCTGTTTTTCATTTCTGCTTCTTTTTCATTTCTGTTTTCCAGTATCAGCTTGTTATTTCTGTTTCTTTGTTATTTCTGTTTCTTTGTTATTTCTGTTTCTTTGTTATTTCTGTTTCTTTGTTATTTTGTTTTTCAGTATCGGTTTGTTATTTCTGTTTCTTTGTTATTTTGTTTTTCAGTATCGGTTTGTTATTTCTGTTTCTTTGTTATTTTGTTTTTCATTTTCATTTGATGTTTAATTGCTTTTCCCATCATTGTTTTAATCGTTATTTTTTTCACCATTGTTTTTTCATTATTGTTTCTAATCATCGTTTTTTTCATCATCATTTTTTCATCATCGTTTTTTTATCATTGTTTTTTTATCATTGTTTTTTTATCATTGTTTTTTTATCATTGTTTTTTTATCATTGTTTTTTAATCGTTGTTTTAATTCTCATTTTTAATATTGTTTTTAAAATTATATTGAACATATTTACACTTTTCAAATAATATAATTAAGTCTTTAACTCTTGGTTTCTCTGTCTATTTTGGTGAATATGTATGTCCTATTCAGATCGAATTAATTTGTACACTCAGATTGAAAACCGTCGAGAATGCCCGCTGATTGTTTATGCGACAAGCATTCGTTCGGGTATGAATTCCAACATGGCCGGCGACGTGATTGCCGAATTTATTAAGCATATCCGCTTGATTCCCGAGTCCGAGAATAAAGCGGATTTGCTTATTATCAGTAACGGCGGCGACCCGATTGCTTCTTGGAGAATTATGAATATTTTAAGAGAACGATTCGAAGAAATTTCTGTTTTGATTCCTTTCGTCGCTTACAGCGCTGCAACGCTTTTGGCGCTCGGGGCCGATGAAATTATTATGCATCCTTATTCAAATTTAGGTCCGGTCGATCCTCAAATTATTGCTCATAAACAAACGCCGGACGGTCCGAATCGGCTGCATTTCGGGTCCGAAGATATTCGGAATTTCATTGATTTTATACGAAATGATTTCGGAATCACTGATCAGGAATATGTCGTTCAGGCATTGGGTCATTTATCGGACGAAGTCGGCGTTCTGCCGATCGGATCGGCAAAACGGAGCAATCAACTGTCCGTCTCGCTCTGTGAAAAAATGCTGATGATGCATATGAAAGATCAGTCAAAAGCACAATCGATTGCAAAGACCTTAAACTCATCCTATTTCCATCACGGGTATGCGGTCGGCAGAAAAGAAGCCAAAGAAATCGGTTTAAACATTGCTTTGCCGGATTCTGAATTGGAGTCATTGATTTGGGATGTTTGGGAAGACATTTCAAACGAAATGAAATGTGAAAAAAATTTCGATTTCATCTCGGAAATTTTAGAAATGGATGAATTCGCTTTCTTGTTATCGGCGCCTCCGAGCGGAACAATACAAATAAATAATAAAATTACAGATGTTAAAGTATTAGGAGCGATTTTAGAAACGAAACGTGCGTGCAGTTACCGCGATGAAATATTCAAAATATTTGCATTCAGAAACCCGATGGATTTGAACATTCGTTTAAATGTCACGTCATCCGATATTGAATGGAAAATCAGGTTTTATAACGGAGCGTAAAATATGAAAGATATAACTTATGAAATCATTTATAAAGGGCCGTTTACGATTGAAACAACCATGCCTACCGGCCAATTTTCAATCATTGGGGGTAAACAAATCGTTTCAAATTATCCGGTTCCCGAAATTCCGGTATACAGAATCGAGTAAACCGATTTTTGATTCCGGCCGTTTCATTTTTAGCGGCCGTGCCTTATTTTTATTTCATTTTTTTCTTTATTCAATTCCAATCATTTCTTTTTTTCAAATCCGTTTTTCAAAAAATCTTTTTTCAGCGCTTCAATTTCTTTGCAATTTTCAAGCAGCAGCGCAAAAATTCCGAAACACGGTTTTACATATTGAAAATACAAACAATTTCCCGAAATTCCGACGGGAAACGGACGCGCGCCTTTGAGCATGATTCCGAGCAATTCATAGCCGCCGGGAACAAGCCAAACATCATCCGATTTTTCCATGATTAAGTCTTCACATTCGAAAAGCGTCATTTCGCTGCCGATGATGACAACTTCCATATTTTTAATGCAGACCATGAAAACACCGTAATTGATTTTGTTTTTAAAAAATAGAATTAAATCTGAATTAATCGAATTTTGAATTAATTGAATTTAAAAAAGATTGAAAATTTAAAACTTAAAAGAAAATGAAATGATTGAGATCACTCAATCACTAAATCTTTCACTTTGATGCCGGACTCAACAATTGTTCCGACACGTTTTCCGCCCGTCAGGCCCATCACGTAGGGCGCAACTTCTTCGGGGACGATGATGATGAATCCCATGCCCATGTTGAATGTTTTGTACATTTCAAGGTCGCTGACATTGCCTTGCTGCTGAAGGAATTTGAAAATTTCCGGCGGTTCGATCGGGTCGTCAAAGTCAAAACCGAGATTTGTGATGCGTCTCAATTTCAAAAGACCGCTGCCGGTAATGTGGGCGAGGCCGTGAACTTCGTGCTGTTTGAGAACGTCTAAAACTTCCATGTAGATTTTCGTCGGGATCAAAAGTTCGTCGCCGATTGTTTTCTTGGAGTCGTACGGGCAGTAATCCTGATAATCGTAAGGCGATTCTTTGATGATTTTTCTGACCAAGGAATAACCGTTGCTGTGAATGCCGCTGCTTTTAAGGCCGATGATGACGTCGCCGACTTTGATTTTTTCGCCCGTCAAAACATCTTCTTTTTTGACGGCGCCGATGCAGGTGCCGGCCAGGTCAAAGCCTTTGATGACATCCGGAAGCGTTGCCGTTTCGCCGCCGACAATGGACATTCTTGAAATCTCGGCGCCTTTGGCAAGGCCGATACCGACTTCCTCGGCAAAGCCGGGTTTGTGCTTTTCAAGCGCGAGATAATCGACAAAACCGATGGGTTCCGCGCCGATGGCCAGCAAGTCATTGACATTCATTGCGACACAGTCAATGCCGACCGTGTCCCATTTTCCCATTTCGTTTGCGATTAAGACTTTGGAGCCGACACCGTCGGTTGTCATGGCGACTGCGAATTCCCCGAAATCCATCAAACCGGCATAGTGGCCGATATCCGTTAACGGCGCGCCGAAACCTTCTCTTTTGTAGGTCATTGTTTTTGTCAGCGATTTAATGGTGTCTTCTTCCTGGTGAATATCGACGCCGGAAGTCGCGTAAGTGGATTGTTCTTTTCCCGTCATAAAGTAAGCCTCATTAAATTACATGAATTTTGATAAATTGAATAAATGAATGATGTATGAATGAAATTGTTAAGAATTATTTTCCGAATTATTATTTTATTCTTTCCCGTTTTCCGGCTTGTCCAGCTCAAATTCGGCGTGTAAAGCGGCAACGGCGGTGTTGACTTCGGCGCTGCTGACGACACAGGAAATGTTGTACTCGGAAGAGCCCTGGCTGATCATAATAATGCTGATGTTTTCCTTGCCGAGCGCGGTGAACACACGTTTTGCGACACCGGGCGTTCCGGCCATGCCGGCACCGACGACCGCGACAACGGACACGTCCGAGCGGTAGTCAATCGTATAAGCTTCGCCGAGTTCAGCTTTGAGCGCTTTGACTGTTTTGGAGCGGTCCGCATCGTTGACGATAAATGAAATGCTGGACTCGGATCCCTGACTGATTAAGCGGACGCCGACATCTTTGTTTGCAAGAATCGAAAAGATGACCGCAAGCTTTCCGACGGAATCGACCATTTCCGGGCTTGAAACATTGATCAGCGAGACTTTTTTGATCATGCTGACGGCTTTGACAACATTCTTGGATTTTTTGTTCTCGGTCACGACGAGCGTTCCGTCAAAGTCCGGCTTGAACGTGCTTTTCACGCGAACGGGGATGTTGTGCATCATGGAGGGCTCAATCGCACGCGGGTGCAGGACTTCTGCGCCGAGGGAAGAGAGTTCCATGGCTTCCTGATACGAAATAAAATGGATGGTGCGGGCACTCGGAACGATTTTCGGGTTGGCGGTCATGATGCCGTCCACTTCTTTCCAGAGCCAAATCTCGTCCGCTTTGATACCGACGCCGACGATGGACGCGGTATAATCCGAGCCGCTGCGGCCGAGTGTCGTGATGTTTCCGTCTTCATTTTCGCCGATGAATCCGGTGACAACCTGAACCGAATTTTTAAGTCCGGGCGTTAATCTTTCCTGAATCAGCGCATAAGATTTCTGAAGCGGTTTTGCGCCGCCGAAAACGTCGGTTGTGATAATGCCGGCTTCGCCGCCGGTGTAATCAACGGAAGCGATTCCCGATGAACGAAGCGCGCCGGAAACAATCGGTGCTGCCAAGCGTTCGCCGTAGGATGAGATGTTGTCGCGCGAGCGCAGTGTCAGCTCTCCCAAGTAACAGATGCCGACGAGCGCTTTTTCGAGTTCGTCGATTCGGGTTGTTAAAAATTCGATGACTTCGGCTTTCACAGATTCGTCATCAATCGCTTCATCAACGGCCGTAAAATGCTGCTGTTTCAAAGCTGTAATGAATTCCGTCACGGCGGTGACTTTGCCGTTTTCGCAGGCATCATTTCCGACATCCAAAAGCCTGTCCGTTACGCCGGCAAGCGCCGATGTCACCAAAACGACCTGGTCTCCTTTGTCATAATAACTCTTCGCCAATTCGGCAACATGGCGTATTTTTTTCCCGTCGCCGACGGAAGTTCCGCCGAATTTCATCACAATCTTCATAATTCTCTGTTCCGTTGCATATGGATTTTAATTCTTTTTTTGATTCTTTTTCAATGTAATAGATATTTAAATATCTTCTGACGGAAAAATGGAAAATTCGTCTGAAAAGGAAGTCCCGTTTTCATCTTTTTGGAATCAGAGAGTTAAAATAACAATAAGGCATCATCATTCTCATGAAATACATTGTCATTATCGGAGACGGGATGGCTGATTTGCCGATTCCCGAACTTGGCGGAAAAACAATTTTGCAGGCGGCTGAAAAGCCGAATCTGGATTATTTGGCAAAAAACGGCCGGACAGGCCTTGCAATGACTGTTCCCGAAGGGTATCCGCCGGGCAGCGATGTGGCCAACATGTCCATTTTCGGCTACGACCCCGCTGTTTATTATACGGGGCGTTCTCCCTTAGAAGCGCTCAGCATGGGCGTTTCGCTTCAGGGAAACGACTTGGCTTTTCGAACGAATCTGATTACAATCGGAAACGCGGACAACACGGTCGGAGCGGACGGACCGCGATTGGAAGACGCTTATGTGGTTGATTACAGCGGCGGGCATATCACGTCGGAAGAAGCGGCGGAATTGATTCAAGCGGTTGATGAAAAGTTCGGCAATGACCGTTTCAAATTTTATCCGGGAATCAGTTACCGGCACTTGCTTGTCGCGCAGGACAATTACGGAAAGGAACTTTTGTTTACGCCGCCGCATGACATTACGGGGCAGAAAGCATCGGATTATTTCCCGAAGGGAAACGGCGACCCGGCTTCGGAAGACGCGGCGCAGACGTATTTGGATATGACGGCAGCGTCTTATGATGTTCTTAAAAATCATCCCGTTAACCAAAAGCGTGTGTCGGAAGGCAAACTTCCGGCGAACTGCATTTGGCTTTGGGGACAGGGAAATGCGCCCAAGTTTGAATTGTTTGAAAAGCTTCATCACAAAACGGGCGCGGTCATTTCTGCGGTTGATCTTCTCAAGGGCATCGGCATCTGCGCGGGTTTGGATGTGATTGATGTCGAAGGCGCGACCGGCTTTTTGGACACGAATTATAAGGGCAAGGCGGATGCTGCCGCTGAAGCGCTGAAGTCGAAAGATTTTGTTTTTGTTCATATCGAAGCGCCGGATGAATGCGGTCACATCGGGGATTATCAAAAGAAAATGCAGGCGGTTGTTGACCTGGATTCGAAAATCATCGGGCCGCTTTTGGAATATGCCAAGTCTTTGGATGAGCCGTGCCGGATTTTGGTGATGCCCGATCATCCGACCCCGGTTGCGCTGAAGACGCACACGAGTGATCCGATTCCGTTTGTTTTGTACGACACGCGTGAAACGGACGCCGACGGCGTTTTTGTGTTTGACGAGGAATCGGTGAAGTCCGGAAGTTTCGGGACGGTTTATGCCTCCGAATTGGTTTCTTTGATGATTCAAGACGACTGAATTTGAAATGGATGAAAACGGGTGAAAAAGATATTGCGGTCAAATCGGCGTAAGTTTTGAAATAGATTAATATATCTACAATTCATTTCAATATTATTTCATTTAGTTTAATAAATCCAAAAACGGTTGAATTCAATCAGAAGGGATGAGGGGAAATGAATCCGTTTCAGAAAAAACAATCCAAAGAAAAAGAGTGTGAGGCTGAACACGAAACCGAGGCGAAATCTTCGGTCAATCAGATTTTCAGCAAGCTGACCTCATTTGGAAAGAACAGTAAAGAAAATGCTTTCGGCGAGTTCAAACAAACGCCTTTGATGGACTTGATTGAACGCAAAAACGATATCGTTTTAAAAGCCGATCTTCCGGGTGTCACAAAAGACGATGTGACGCTTGAAATTCAGGACCGCCTGTTAACGGTGCGCGCCGAGTGTCTCAAAGACATCGAAGAAGGTATTTACATCCGCCGCGAAAGATTTTATCGAAAATATGAAGGATCCGTCAATATCCCCGTTCAGATCGATGAAGAAAAAGCAACGGCGAAACTGGCAAACGGCGTTCTGACCGTTTTCCTCCCCAAAAAAGTCGACACGATTGAAGTCGAAGATTAATCTTTTCTCTTTTCATTTCTTCACCCCTTTTCATTCTTTCTTCCTTTTTTCTTTTTCTTTTTCTTTTTTTGTTTTCTTTTATTTTTGTTTTCAGCTTCTCATTTTCATTTTTTGTTTCCGTCTTTTCGTTTTTATTTTTGTCTTTTTGTTTTCATCTTTTCTTTTTTATTTTTGTCTTTTCGTTTTCATCTTTGTTTTTGTTTTCATCTTTGTTTTTGTTTTCATCTTTGTTTTTGTTTTCATCCTTTGTTTTCGTTTTCATCTTTTCATTTTTGTTTTCATTTTCTTTTTTCATTTTTCTTTTGTTTTTATTTTCCGGTTTTATTTCATTTTTTAATTCTAATTCATTTCAATATAATTCAATAGTTTCACTTTGCAGGCTGATTATTTATAAGAAAAAATCTCATAGAGCTTAAACATTAAAACACTGAAAATGACCGTTCGGAGACAACCGGTATGCAGGAAGAGACCGCAAACAAGCAATATATCAAACATCCGCTGATTTTGGAGAATTCCGTCGAGCAGCGCTTGTATCAGCTCAATATTGTTTCCGGATGCACGATGAAAAATTCTCTTGTGGTTTTGCCGACGTCATTGGGAAAGACGGTTGTCGCGCTTCTTGTTATGGTGATGCGTCTTGAGAAGTTTGGCGGCAAAGTTTTATTGCTCTCGCCGACAAAACCGCTGGTCGAACAGCATTATGCTTTTTTTTCCCGCGTTCTGAAACTTCCGGAGGGGTCGGTTAAAGCGTTTACGGGAAGTATTTCGCCTGAAAAACGAAAGGAAATGTGGGACGATGCGGCTTTCATTATCGCAACGCCTCAAGTCATTGAAAATGATTTGATTAATTCCCGTTTTTCTTTGAAGGATGTTTCCTGCATTGTTTTTGACGAAGCGCACCGCTCGGTCGGGAATTACGCTTACACATATATCGCGGACAAGTATGCGCAGACGGCGGATTTTCCGCTGATTCTCGGGATTACGGCAAGTCCGGGAAGTGAAAAGGAAAAGATTGATGAAGTCTGCGACGCTCTTTTTATTGAAAACGTTGTCGTTAAAACGGAAGACGACGCGGATATCAAACCGTATGTTCACAAGAAAGAACTGGAATGGATGTCTTTGGAACTTCCGAAGGAGTTGGCTGAAATTCGGGAAGCTTTGAAAAAAATCTTAAACGAGCGGCTGGACAAACTGACCGAATACGGCTATCCGCTTGACAAAAAGTTTTTGGCGAAAAGGGATTTGCTGGCGCTTCAGTCGGCGCTGACGGCTGAAATGCGAAACGAAACGGCTGACCCGAATGTTTATCAGGCGGTTTCCGTGATGGCCGAAATCATGAAAATCGAGCACGCTGTGGAATTGACCGAAACGCAGGGGACGAAAGCGCTTTTGGCTTATCTGAAAAAAATGGATGAAGAGGCGGGAACGGCCAATGCCAGCAAAGCGGTTAAACGGCTGGCGGCAGACCTCTATTTCAGACAGGCACTTCACTTAACGGAAAAGTGCGGCGTCGAGCATCCGAAATTCTACGCGGTTCAAAAAATTGTCCGCGAACAGCTTGAAAATTATCCGGATTCGAAAATTATCGTTTTTACCAATTTCAGGGAAACGGCAAACATTGTCAAAGAAGCGCTGTCGGATGTTTCGGATGTCCGTCCCGTCCGTTTTGTCGGGCAGGGGTCGCGCAATAAAGACAAAGGGCTGACTCAAAAACAGCAAACCGAAATCATCGAACAGTTCCGCGCCGGCGTTTACAACGTTCTCATCGCGACTTCCGTTGCCGAAGAAGGATTGGATATTCCGTCAACGGACATGGTTTTGTTTTACGAGCCGGTTCCGTCTGAAATCAGAAGCATTCAGCGTAAAGGCCGAACCGGGCGTTTCCAAACCGGCCGCGTGATTATGCTGGTGACGAAAGGGACGCGCGACGAGGCTTACCGCTGGAGCAGCCAGAACAAGGAAAAAAGAATGCTTTCGGAAATGAAAAGTCTTCAAAGAAATTATTCCGGCAGCAGTTCCGGCTCTTTTTCCAAAGGCGCCGCAAACCGAAATGAAAACGAGAACGAAAATCAAAATGAAACGCAAAAGACTTTTTTGGATTTTGAAAAAGAATTTAAAAGCAAATATGAAGCCAAAAAATCTGAAAATGAAATTACAGGAAGCAAATCCGCAGAAATGTCTGTGAAAATGGATAAATCTGAACTCGGGTCCGAACCGGGATTCGGACGCGGGTTTGAATCTGATCTTAACTCTGATATTGGATTCGAAGCTGAATCTGATTCAACACCTGCCAAATCCGGTTCTGTTTCTGAGCCGGCTTTATCTGATCTGGTTGATGTCAGCAGCTTGCAAAAATTTGCTTTGTCTGACACTCTTCCTGTCCGTTCTCATGACTTTTCCGAAAATTTCGCTTCTCTTTCCGACAGTGGTGAAGATTCTTCGGAGCCGAAATTGAAAATTTTGGCCGATACGCGTGAAATCAAAAGCGGGGTTTTGAAATGTTTGGATGCTGCCGGCATTGAAATCAAAACCGCGAAATTAGAGGTCGCCGATTATGTTGTCAGCGACGACATGGCAATCGAGCGAAAAACAATCGCCGATTTCTCGGCGTCTTTAATCGACGGCAAACGCAATTTGTTTTCTCAGCTGATCGATCTTTCCAAAACGTACAAAAAACCGGTTCTGATTATTGAGGGCGACGAAAATTTGGCTTCCGGCAGGATGAATGAAAATTCCATTCGGGGCGCGCTTCTTTCCATTGAAATTGATTTGAACGTTTCGATTTTTTACACCAAAACCGAAGAAGAAACGGCATTGCTGCTGAAAATGATGGCCAAAAAGGAACAGGTCAACGAGAAAAAAACGGTCAACCCGCACGGCAAAAAGCCGGCGAAAACAACGCATGAGCAGCAGGAATATATTCTCTCTTCCATTTCAGGCGTCGGCCCGCATGCCGCTCAGATTCTGCTTCAGGAATTCGGGTCGCTCAATAATATTTTCAACGCATCCGAAGAAGAACTGTGCCGCGTCAAAGGCATCGGCAAAGTCACAGCAAAGCGCATTCGTGAAGTCGTGGAAGCGGAATATAAAAAATGAAAGTTTATTGACTTGAATATTCGATGACTTGAATATTCGATGATTTGAAAATTTGCTGATTTGAAAATTTGCTGATTTATATTTGATGAAATCTTCGTCTTTACGATTTTTACAATTTTTGGCAGCCCGGGCAAATGTATACAGTTCCGCCCATCATCGTCTCTTTAAGAATCGTTTCGCCGCAAATTTTGCAGGGTTTACCGGCTGTTTTGTTTGACAGGATGGTCGAATAACCGCCTGATTTTCCGTAAATATCTTTTTCCGTATCTCTGCCGCCGTCATTTGCCATCTTTTTAAGTGTTTTCTTTATGCTTTTGTATAATTCCTTTTTTTCATCTTCCGATAAGGAATTCAATTTGCGTTTCGGATGCAGTTTGGCATTGAACAAAATATCCTGAAGCACACCGTTTCCGAGTCCCGGTATTCTTTGTTCCGTTGCCAAAAAAGCTTTCAAGTTCAAGGTTTGTTTGCTGCCGATGATTAACTCATTGAAATATTCTTCACTGAACGCGCCCGACAGCGAAGACGGTTTTTCAACAGCAGCGGTATAATACGGATTATCGTTTTCGCCTTTCTTATAAACCCACATACCGCCGTACATTTGAACGGTACAGACTAAAGCGGTTTTGTCGTCAAATTCGATCAAAAGCTGATGTTTTTCCGGAATTGAATCTTCTTCTTTTAAGCAGCGGATATTTACGCCTTCTCCGAAAAGCAGGATTTCGTTTCCGAATGAAAGTTCAACGTATCCGGCAATCGGTGTGATTTTCTGAATTGTTTTTCCGCGCAGCAGAGCTTCATAATTGTTCGGATCGCCGTAAAAGAAGGCAAATTTGTGAGGCGATTTTCCGGCGATGACGGATGAAACAGTTTTTCCGGTCAGCTCATGACTCATTTGACCGGCGATAACGATACATTCGGGCAGTTCGTTCATTGATGTTTCTCTTCATTTTTAAAAATTAAAAACATATGAATAAATATATGAAAAATATATGAAAAATAGAAAAACGGCTTTAATAAAGCCGTTCGATTAAATCCAAGCCTTTTTCGATAATTTCCAAATATTCTAAAACGCGGCGCGGGTCGTTTTCGTTCTGCATGTCTTCGGCGACGGCGGTGAGCTTAAACAGAATTAGTTCTCTGAGCTGTTCTTCCTCCACCGAATAGACGGTCGGCTCAATCGTATAATTTTTCAAATTTTCAATCGGCGTTCCGGAAGCGGTTTGCTTTTTGCTTGATTTGTTGTATTTCTGCGGCGCATTTTCCTTTTTGGCGGGAACGCCGGGAGAACAAAATACGGGCGCCGCGTCTTTTGAAATCGGCACGGGCGTTTCGTCGGTTTCCATGCCGCTGCAAAGCGGGCAGATGATTTCGCCTTTAAATCTGAATAAAGGCGCGCCGCATGTGTCGCAGTGGTTGGCAAGCATCGTGCCGCCGTTTTCAAGGAAACGGGCAATCTTTTTTACGTTGTCGTCTGAGTCCATTTTTTCACTTGTGTCAATTCATTTTTAATTTGTATTGAAATCCAATTTATTTACTGTTAAAATTTAAATTTGTTGAAATCTAAATCTGTTGAAATTTTATTGAAATCTTATTGAATGATTATTGAAATTGTCGGTTTTTCTAATTAATCTTTCTCACGGCACCGCGTCTATTTAATGCGTGCCGTCAAAATTGAGGGCGAAAGAATTTCCGGTTTCTCAAAGGATAAATTTAAATGAGAGTTGTTTGTACTAAACTTTCGTTTGACTGACATTATGCATATTATGCATAAAGTAATTAAGCGATAAAGTTTTAATTTAATGCTAATTACTTTGATTTAATTAATCATAATTTCATTAATCAAAATTTCTAATCAAAATTATATAAAGAGCCCGAATCGGAATTTTTGAAATTCTGTTTTCCGACTTTCTCCTCTCTTGTTTTTTGGATCTTTCAGGGAATAATGTTTGGGTGTGTTGATTCGACTCTTTTTTCAGGTGATAATATGGCAGCTGATGAATATCAAAAAACTATTGAACAGTGCATTGCTGAATTAGACGTAATTGCAAATGATACGTCCGTTCCGAGAAATATCAGACGGTCCGTGACGGAAATTATTGAAGTCCTCAAAGACGAAAATCAGGAACTTTTCCTGCGTGCCGCGTCCGCTTTAAAAACACTTTCCGATGTCAGCTACGACTCAAACCTTCCGATGCATACCGGGACATTGATCTGGAGCATCCTCGGAAAACTCGAAACCATCCCGCCGGAACCTTAATTCCGGTCATTTTTTATTTCTTTTCATTTTTTTCTTTTCATTTTCGTTTTATTTTCTTCATTTTTTTGTTATTTTCTTTTCATTTTCGTTTTTCATTCTTTTTCATTTATTTCTTGTTTTTTTCATTCATTTGTTGGTATTTTCTTAATTTTTGATTTCCTGATTTTTTGTTTTGACAGTCTCATTTTTGAATCATTTTTATATACGTTTACTGCGTTAGTTTTACTTGCAATTCTCTCACGATTGCATCAATTGAAACAGTCAATTGTTTAAAACGGTGGTTGGCATGAATTTAAAAAAGCATTTATTTCGACGGACAACTTTGAAGCTGAAGCAGTTCACGGGTGAAAACGGCGGCAATGCGATAATCGGCATTCCTGAAAACGTTGAATTTGAATTAATCGGCGGGACGTTTATTTCTTCAAACACGTCCGTTCACTTGGAAATTACCTGCCGGAAAGATCCGTATCAGAATTTTGAAGAAATCGATAACGAACTTAAAAAAGAATGTCCGGTTCTGCCGATCCAAAAACTTCGTGAAAATACCGCTGTCCGCACCCTTCCGATGAAAAGCGGATACGAAGCCGACATTTACAACGAAAGAAGCGATCAGGCCATTACAATCTTTGTCGGCCCGGAAAACAATGACAGTTTGAAACTTCTCTCGGATATGATTCAGTCAGCCGAGTTTATTTAAATTGACGTTCAGTTTAATGTTTGAGATATCCAATTTAATATCGGGTTTGATATTCAATTTAATATTCAATTCAATCTTTTTATATCTCAATTAATTTTGTTTTCATTTTTATATTATTTTTGTTCCGTTTTTTGTTCATTGTTTGTGTTTTTGTATTTTCTAATAACAAATATTCTTAAATAAGTTCTTGACAATAGTCATTTAACTTTTAATGATTTTGATTTCTTATTGGCTTTTCATTTTTTTGATAATTTAAAACATTAAAAACAATTCAAAAGAAGGATGTTGGTATATGAATTTAAAAACAATTTTACAAATTTCGGCACGATTCATACTGGTTTTATTTGCATTGACTTTATTAACGGGGACGGCAGCTGCAGACGATCCGTTTGACATTTCAGAAGGCGACATTCTGATTAAAAAAGGTGATTCTCTTAATTTTTTAAATGTAATCGTTGGCAGCAATGCTCCCGCCTCGGTTCCGATTGGCGGCACGATTAATATTATCGGAACATCAATGACAAATACAGTTGTTGTTGACGGAACCGATTTAGACGAATTTGATACTGATTTAGTCACAATCGAAATCAATAATTTAGAAATCACAAGCACAACCCGTTCAGCGTTTTCTTTACAAAACGGCGCGAACGTCAAACTCATTCTTTCCGGAGAAAATATTTTGACAGGCGGAACGGCTGCAAACTATGCAGGACAAGCCGGCCTTGAAGTTCAAGAAGACTGTTCACTTGAAATTGCGGGGGATGGTAAATTAACGGCAACCGGCGGCAATGGCATCAATGGCGACAGCGTCGTCGGCGGCGGCGGTGGCGGTGGCGGCAGTGGTATCGGCAGTGGCGGTGGTCGTGCTAACGGCGGCATCGGCGGCTCTGTTGGTTCTATTGTAATCAGTGAGGCAGTGATAATTACAGCGAACGGTGGCAGCAGTTCCGCCGGTGGTGGCGGCAGCGGCATTGGCATCGGCGGCGGTGGTTTCTATTCTAAGGACATTGACGGCGCCGGCGGGTCTGTTGATATTATTGAAATCAGTGCTGCTGCAACAATTACAGCGAATGGCGGCAGCAGTTCCGCCGGTGGCGGCGGCAGCGGTATCGGCAGCGGCGGGGGTGGTTTAAATTATGAGTCCATTGGCGGTTCCGGCGGTTCTGTTGGTATTATTGAAATCAGTGCTGCTGCAACAATTACAGCGAATGGCGGCAATGGTGAGGTCAGCGGCTCCGATAATGCCGGTGGTGGTGGCGGCAGTGGTATTGGCACCGGTGGCGGCGGCAGGAACGACGAGAAAGACGGTGGTGTCGGTGGTTCTGTGAATACTATTGATATCAGTGCTGCTTCAACAATTACAGCAAATGGCGGCGTTGGCGGCGGCAGCGGTATCGGCAGTGGCGGCGGCGGCGGCAGTGCCGGTGGCGGTGGCGGTGGCGGTGGCGGTTCTGTTGATTTTATTATAGTCGGTGAGGCAGTAATAATTACAGCGAATGGCGGCGTCGGCGGCGGCAGCGGTATCGGTGGCGGTGGGGGTAGTGGTAATACCAACCGTGGTGGTGACGGCGGTTCTGTCGGCATTATTAAAATCGGTGCTGCAACAGCAATTGCAGCCAAAGGCGGTGTCGGCGGTGTCGATGGTGTTGTTGTTGGCGGTGGCGGCAGCGGTATCGGCAGTGGTGGTGGCGGCGGCAGCAAAGCCGATAAAGGCGGCATTGGGGGCATCGGCGGTTCTGTTGAAACGATTGAAATCAATGATGTTGCAACAATTACAGTCAATGGCGGTATCGGCGGCGAGAGTGACTTGATTGATGATGTCGGCGGCGATGGCAGTGGTATCGGCAGTGGCGGTGGCGGCAACAGCGCTGATGATGTCAACGGCGGTGACGGTGGTTCTGTCGGTTCTGTTAAAATTTCAGGAGAAAAAACAGATATCATTGTCGTTTCGGGCGGAATCGGACGCGGTGCACCGGGAAAGGATGATATCAATACCGGCGATGCAAATATTCTCATCGACGGCGGCAATATTTTGATTTTGAATCAGCCTGAAACGGCAAATGCGGTTTTTAAAAACAACGGTGGTGATTTGATTTATCCTGTCAGTTTTAAAGTGATGGAGAATGAAAAGAATCAAAAACAATTGGGAAATGTCGGCATTTCGGTTGAAAACAGTTTGTATCAAGCGATTACAAGGGAAAATGCAAATGACCGGTTAACAGCTTTAAGTGCTTCTCTTTCGCCTGAGGAAACTGCGTTCTGTGAAGAGGGAACCGTGACGTTGTGGCTTCCTTCTGACGGTGAAACCGAAACAACGCTTTTTTTAACACATGAAGAGATTGCTTGTACAACGAAACAAGTTGTCAATATTGTTGAAAATATCTATGAAAATCCGACAGGCGGAGAGTTGATTCCGATTTATTTGGAAACTTCCGCCTCCGGCAGTAAGGGCGGTAGCACAACAGGCGGCGCAAAAGTCGTTGAAACCGTCAAAGGCGATGAAGTCGGTTCGGGAAATTCAGGCAATTCGGAAAAACAGGGAACCGATAGTTCACAAGTTTCAAATAATGACGGCGATAAAAAACCCGAGGCTGGCGATACAAATAATGATGCGAAAAAAGGACTGTCAAGAACAGGATGGATTCTTATCGGCATTGTTTTTATGATTGCAGCAGCAGGTATCGGCGTTTATTTGTATCGGAAAAATAAATGAAGTTCGTGAGAAATGGAGCTCTTTTTGAGTTTCATTTCAATTTTTCTTTTTTTCGGTTTTATTATTTTCTCTCATTTCTCACTTTTTATTTTGTTCATTTTTTGTTTTCATTTTTTCATTCCCAATTCTTCTATTAATATATTATATTAAAAATTAAAATAAAATACTATTTATAGAAGTTATGAAAATTATTCTATATCGTTGAGAAATCAACAGTCAATTCATAAACCAAAAAGGTGATTCAAAAATGAAAAAATTACTTGAGCTTTTGCTCATTATTACAATTCCTCTTGCAGTCATTGCTTTTTTGACACATTCCCGCAAAGGCGGAAAATGCTGTTTATGCGGCAAAAAGGATAAAAAAGACGGAAAGAAAAAGAAACATCACCTTTGGTAATTTAATCGCCAAAGCGTTTTTTAAAAATTCATTTCAATTTCATAAACACAGCGGAAAATGATTTTTCAGATTTCATTTTCCGGCTGAATTCTTTTTCCGTTTTTGAGTTTCTTTTGTTTTTGTTTTTTTGAGTTTCTTTCGTTTTCCGTTTTTTTGAATTTTCTTTCGTTTTTCGGTTCGAATTTTAATTCTTCTTAGAAGCTTCGCGCGCAAAAATAAATTCACGCATTAATTTTGTCGCCAAAATGGCCGACTGCCCGTTATCGTATTCCGGGGCAATTTCAACAACGTCAAAACCGATTGTTTTCGGCGCGAACGCGCGCAGCACTTCGCGGACTTCACGGTCGGTCATGCCGAACGGCTCGGGCGTTCCGAGACCCGGGCAAAAAGCGGGGTCAATCGCATCCATATCCAGCGACAAATAAATGTGATCGCTGTCTAAATATTCCATCGTTTCTTTGATGATTTCTTTAATTCCCATATCGAAAACATCGTCGTTGGAATAGAATTTGATGCCTTCGTTTTTAGCGTATTCCCATTCTTCGCGCGGGCCGCTCCGGATGCCGATAGAAACGTATTTCTTGGTAATATCATCCAAAATGTGACGGGAAACGCAGGCGTGATTGTTTTTCAGGCCGCGGAAATCTTCCCGAAGATCAAAATGCGCATCAAGCACCAATACCGCGAAATCGTCCTTTTCATCGCAGGCATCGTAGCAGGCTTTCACCGGCGCATACGTTAGCGAATGTTCGCCGCCGAGCATAATCGGGAATTTGCCGTCATCCACAATCTGCTTGGCATCCTCGTAAATCCATTCCAGCGTTTCGTCAATATTGACGGAAACAAATGAATTGCCCGCGTCATGAACCAAAATGTCCGTCATGTCCAAATCATATTTCGGGCTGTACGTCTCAAAATTAATTGCCGCTTCTCTCATTCTGTCCGGCGCCCAGCGGCTGCCGGTCCGAAACGAAGAAGTGTTGTCAAAAGGCGCGCCGAAAATCACGTATTCGGCGTCTTCATAATCATAAATCGCGTCAAAGAAAGTTACGGGTGAAAACATTTACTTCTGTTCCTCATAATATTCAAAAACCGCTCGCCATCCCCGATACTTGCAATCGGCGCGGTCAGCGGGTCATTAACAAATGAGTAAAGAAAAGTTCTCTATTTAAAAATTCGTTTTTCAAAATTTGTTCGGTTTTTTCTCGTTCCCCCAAAAATCGGGGCCCGTTTTGAAAAATATTAAAAAAATCCCGCCTCTCGCGCGCGGCGGCGAACGGAATCGGCAAAACAGCCGGACAACGGCAACGGTAAGGCAGCAGCGCAAACGGAAACGATAGGTAATCTGTGCCCACGCTCGCGGAGCGAGCGGATGTGATAAAAAAGAGCAGATGCATACGCCAATGCCCTGCGGCGGGAGGCCGGCAGACGGCAGCAGCAGCTGACAGCGGCGGCGGGAAAGAAAAAAATGCAAAAAAGAAGAACAAAAGCAAAAACAAAAACACAATAAGAATCACAGAAAAAACAAAAAGAAGAAAAATAAAAAGAAGAAAAAACAAAAAATAAACTGAAAAAATAAAATAAAAAAAGAATGAATCGGATGAATCAGATTGATTACATCCGTTCTTCTTTATGAACCACTTTCAAAATGGAATGATTGACCGCATTTTTCGGACAGTTTGTAATGCAGCGCTTACAGCTGGATCCCAGGCATTTCTGACTGTCAATCACAATGTAATTGTCCGGCTCACTCTTGTGAACCGTAATCGCATTTTCCGGGCATGACTTTTCGCATTTGTGGCAGTAAATACAGCCGACAGCAGGCGCCTCCAAGAAAACGCCGATATGCTCGACCATTTTCACGCCTTCTTCGCCGACATCATCAATGTCGCGGATAACGCGGCGCTCGACATTCGGGTTCGGATCGTCATGCGGGAACGGGCGCAGGTTGAACATTCTCAGCATCTCGTCATACATTTCCATCGGCATGCCCTGCTCCCAATAAGACAGTTCGCAGACATAAATGTCCTTGAATGTCTGAGACGTGGCCATCATCAAATGGTCTGCCTGTATCTTTTTTGCCATTTCCTTAATTTCACCCAACTGTTCCGGATGAATCGCAAGTTTTCGGGCCAGGCCGATGGATGTGTTTCCGAACTGAATAATGTTTTTCGCGTAACTCGGGACCGATCCCAAATATGCCGCCTTTTTGCCGTCCACATAAGTGCCGGTCGCGCCTGAAATATAAGCATATTCCAATTGGTCGTAATCCAGGCCCGCCGCCTCCATCAAAGTCAGCTGAGCCGCGCGGATGGCGCCGATTGCTTTTCCGATTTCAACGACATCTTTTTCCGTAATCTCGATGCCGTGGCCGAGAATGACCTTGCCGTTCGGAAGTTTCGGAATTGTTGTCATCACTTTGCTTTTCAGCATCACGGACATACAGGAAATAACGCCGGTTCCGGTGATTCCGACCGCTTCAAGATCCCCCTTCTCAATGATCTCGCCGGTGACCGGATTGACCAAATCGCCCTTGCCGGACTGCATCATGTCATCCAAAACCGTCAAACGCCAATAATCGCCTTCGATATTCACGTCGCTGATGGCGCCCGGCGCTGCCAGCATACCGCACGGAATGCCCTGTCCCTCAATGGACGGACCGGCAGCGGCGCTGGCCGTAATAATCTTGTCGCCGACTTTAATCGCCATTTCCGCGTTGGTACCGTAATCCGTCACCAAACACGGTTTTTCCTGCGTGTAAAAGTCCGTTTCCGTCATCATAGCAAGCGCGTCCGCGCCGATTTCGTGCTTAATTGCGGGCGGAACAATAATCTGACAGTTCGGCAAATCCACGATGCCTGCAAACAATTCCTCCGCCGGAAAAATACGCGCGTCGCGCTGAACATTCTCAACGCCGAGTTTTTTCTGTTTCGTCTCCCCGGCATACGCCAAATCGCGGATTTCAATATTTTGGAACAAAGAAAGCTGAATCGGGTTTCCGCAGATTGAAATATACTGAATTTCTTTTAAATCGACATTAAACGCTTCCAGAATTTTCTTCACCGTCTGGAGCATCACTTCATTGGCCACATCTTCGCCGGTGACGATTGCGAATTCCAAATGGTCAATCACATTGCCGCCGGGCAGCGGATGTCCTATCGTAATGACCGTTTTAAGCGTTTCATTCTTTTTTTGATCAATCAGCTGCGCCCGAAAGCCGCTCGTTCCGAGGTCTAAAGCAATCACATACATTCTTTCTCATCCACCTTGATGCAGTTTTTTCAATTTTCAATTGCGTTTTTCGAATTTTTTAATTTGCAGTTTTCAATTTTTCCAATTTGCGTTTTTCGAGTTTTTCAATTCGAATTTTTCAATTTTTGAACTTTGCAATTTTTGAATTTTGAATTTTGAAATTTTGCAGTTTTTCAGAGTTTTAAACAAATAAATTAACAAAAAACAAACAGGTATGATTCTTCCCGAATTCGTTTAAATCTATCGGATATCACTAAAATAATTCATTTAAAAAAATCAAATCGATTGTATTTTTACAACGGTGTTGTAATATTGCTGTCCCCTCTCGATTTCAAAATCCTTTTCATCGAAATTTAGGATAAATTATAAGAATCTTTAATGTTATTTAGAATTAAGTTTATCCGTTCGATTGGGTTTTTGAGTAATCGGCGCGCGCTTTTCCGCGAAGTCAATTTTACTTGAAAACTTCAGATTTAATCGCAAAATATGCCGGATAAACCGCACACATGAATTTTGACGGTTAAATCGTCGAAACGGTTCACTGTCCGCCAGTTTCAAAGCCCGGAAAAATTTCCGTTTTTTTGATTCGCCGGATGGAAAATCGTGTACGGCACAATGTTTTGTGCACGCACAATAACGACACCATATTGATGTATATTTGATAAAAACCAATTGGGGGAGATCAAGTTATGACAGAATACACACCTAAAGAAAGATTATATCGCGCATTAAAGAAAATGGACGTTGACAGAATGCCCGCTGTCTGTTTCACACAGACCGCAACGGTCGAACAGATGGAAGCATGCGGCGCCTTCTGGCCCGAAGCCAACGAAGAACCTGAATTAATTGCAAAATTGGCTGAAGCAGGCCACACCGTTGTCGGTTACGAAGCAATTCGTGTTCCGTTCGACATCACAGCAGAAGCAGAATTCTTCGGCTGCCAGATCAAAGAAGGCACACGCGAGCAGCAGCCTTCCGTTGTCGGCCACGTCGCAGCAACACCTGAAGACGTTGACAACTTGAAAGACTTCGCATTCGGCGGCACAGCACGTGTTGACAGAATCATCAAGTCCATCGCTATTCTCAAAGAAAAATACGGCGACGAAATCCCGATTATCGGCTCCATGATCGGTCCCTTCTCCCTTGCACAGCACCTCAACGGCGACAACTGGTTCATGGGCCTCATGACCGACGACCCCGTCATCCAGCCGTTGATTGACATGACCACAGACTTCTGTGTCCAGTACGCACAGAGAATGGTCGAAGCCGGCGCAAGCTGCATGGTCATCATCGACCCGACAGCCAGCTACGAGCTTCTCGGCGACGACTTCTATGCAAAATTCGCAATCCCCTACCACAAGAAGATTGCCGAAGCAATGAAAGCCATGGACACCCCGACTGTTCTCCACATCTGCGGTGACACAACAAAAGGCATCTACTTAATGGACCAGGCCGGTGTCGAAGGCATCAGCGTTGACCAGAAAGTCGATGTTAAAGCAGCAGCAGAAACCGCAAAGGAAGCTGTCATCGTCGGTAACCTCGACCCTGTCCAGCTCATGTGGAAAGGCACACCTGCCGAAATCAAAGAAGAATGTGCAAAAGTTTACGAGAGAGGCGCAAAAATCGTTACAATCGGCTGCGGTACTGTTTCCGCAACACCGACCGAAAACTTGAAAGCACTCGTCGAATACGCACAGGCTTCCAAATATTAATTTGAATCTGATTCATTTTAATAATTGACAGAGATCAGAATGATTTTTTCATTCTGATTTTCTTCATAATTTGTTTTTTCGTTTTTTTTCACTTTTTGTTTAAGGGTCACGAGTAGAACAACTAAATAATTAGGTGTTCTAATCATGCTCATGCAATTGAAAAATAAATATGCAAATCGTTCTAAAATTTCTGAAGCTAAATTTAGACAAATTGTGAAGCTTTTTGTTT
>NZ_JAWDKC010000014.1:0-1299 GCF_032714515.1 Methanimicrococcus hacksteinii
TTAAGATCTTTTATTGGTTTTTGTTGTGACCTGATGTTTTTTCGGCATTCGGCGGTGTTTTATTCTTAGGAGGTGATCCAGCCGCAGATTCCCCTACGGCTACCTTGTTACGACTTAACCCCCCTTGCGGAATTCAGGTTTGAATACGGCACGATGTCCATACCCTCACCCATACCCCACTCGGGTGGTTTGACGGGCGGTGTGTGCAAGGAGCAGGGACGTATTCACCGCGCTATGTTGAAACGCGATTACTACGGATTCCAGCTTCACGAGGATGGGTTTCAATCCTCGATCCGAACTTCGAACGGGTTTATGAGATTGACAACCCCTTTCGGGGGAGTTGCCCATTGTCCCGTCCATTGTAGCCCGCGTGTAGCCCAAGAGATTCGGGGCATACTGATCTACCGTAGCCCGCACCTTCCTCCGATTTAACACCGGCGGTCCCCACAGAGTACCCGGCCATCCGGAGATGCCGCTGGTAACTGTGGGCACGGGTCTCGCTCGTTGCCTGACTTAACAGGATGCTTCACAGTACGAACTGGCGACGACCATGCACCTCCTCTCAGCGATTCAGGTAAAGTCTTCAGCTTGACCTACATATTGCTGTCTCCCCTGGTGAGTTTTCCGGCGTTGAGTCCAATTAAACCGCAGGCTCCACCCGTTGTTGTGCTCCCCCGCCAATTCCTTTAAGTTTCAGCCTTGCGGCCGTACTTCCCAGGTGGCTCGCTTCACGGCTTCCCTTCGGCACCAGACACAGTCACGCCATGCCTGACACCTAGCGAGCATCGTTTACGGCTGGGACTACCCGGGTATCTAATCCGGTTCGTGCCCCCAGCTTTCGTCCCTCACCGTCGGACTCGTTTTGGTAAGACGCCTTCGCCACAGGTGGTCCCACAAGGATTACAAGATTTCACTCCTACCCCTGTAGTACCTCTTACCTCCCCCGATCCCAAGTCCGGCAGTATCCACTGGAAGCCCGGATGTTGAGCATCCGGATTTCCCAATGGACTGACCGAACCGGCTACGGACCCTTTAGACCCAATAAAAGCGGCTACCACTCGGGCCACCGGTATTACCGCGGCGGCTGGCACCGGTCTTGCCCGGCCCTTGCTAACACATACGATTTAGGTATGTGGACAGCCCGCATTTGATGCGAGCACTCGGTGTCTCCTTATCACAGTTTCCTGCATTGTAAAGTTTTCGCGCCTGCTGCGCCCCGTAGGGCCTGGATTCATGTCTCAGAATCCATCTCCGGGCTCTTGCTCTCACAACCCGTACCCGTTGTCGGCTAGAGGGTAC
>NZ_JAWDKC010000015.1:0-137633 GCF_032714515.1 Methanimicrococcus hacksteinii
CTTGGTCTTTGACGGGCGGCGATGAGTGGGCAGCGGATACTGCTCTTACTTTCGATTCCGGTGTTTCTGATGAACTTGTCTTGAACTTGTACACAACCAAGACCGGCAACTCGGTCACCATCAACTACTATGTTAACGGTGTTGAGACTGCTTACCAGACCGATTCCACTCAGTCTTACGGTTCAGATTACACTGCTATTGCTCTCCCTGTTGAATCCGGCTACAGTTTTTCAGCTTGGTCTTTGACGGGCGGCGATGAGTGGGCAGCGGATACTGCTCTTACTTTCGATTCCGGTGTTTCTGATGAACTTGTCTTGAACTTGTACACAACCAAGACCGGCAACTCGGTCACCATCAACTACTATGTTAACGGTGTTGAGACTGCTTACCAGACTGCTTCTCAGTCTTACGGTTCAGATTACACTGCTATTGCTCTCCCTGTTGAATTCGGCTACAGTTTCTCAGCTTGGTCTTTGGAAGGCGGCGGTGCATGGGCAGCAGATACTGCTCTTACAACCGATTCCGGTGTTTCTGAATTTGTTTTGAACCTGTACACAACCAAAACTAGTTTGTCTGTTATTATCAATTACTACGACGAAGAGTTATACTCCGGCCCGTATACAACAAGTTATGGTGGCACTGTCCTTGAAAGTGAAAAACCCGAAGATCCCGAATCCGCCCCCGATCAAATCTTCCAAGGCTGGTTCACTCAATGTGGACCGGAAAACGGGAACGACTGGGGAACCAAGTGGATTTTCGGCGACGATGACTCTGCAACGAAAATTTCAGAGTCTTATGTCTTTGAAGACGCTGCTAACGGCGGCGCATTGACAATGAACTTGTATGCTTGCTGGGAAGATTCTGTGGCATTTGATGCCAACGGCGGTAAATTCGGTGAAAATGAGTTGATCAGATATATTGCAGTCACCACGGTCAAAGAATCCGGAGAGCCTGATTTCGGAAACGAATTGGGTCGTAAAGGATATTATTTGGCAGGATGGAGTGAAGATCAATATGCCGATGCTGATAATCTCTTTGACTTTACTGACGAAGAAAGTATTACAGGAGAATTAATCCTCTATGCTGTCTGGGAAGAAGCGCCGCAATACGTAAATGTTATTTTCCATGCAAACGGCGGAACATTCACAGAAATAGAAGATGTAACCCCGGGAATTATCGAACAAGAAGGTGAAACTTATTCAATCTTTGTTCTTCGTGATGAAAAAATTCCGTCCCTCTCCGAAGTGACATTGGAAAAAGATGACCTTGAATTGGTTTGCTGGGTTACGGCTGAAAACATCCGCTGGGAATTCGATGATTACACACCTGAATTTATCCCCGATGACGAGATCCTCAATTTGTATGCCGTTTGGTCAAATGACGAGGTCGTCTTTGTTACATTTAATGCAGATGGAAATATGCAAGGAGAATTCATAATTCTCAGTGTTCAGGAAAAGACAAATTCATACACAATTAAAATTGAAGCAGGCACACCTGTTTCAGCACCCGATGAATATCCGCCTTCCGGTCCCGTCGGCTACGTTTCCCCGAGAAATTCCGAATTAAAAGGCTGGTTCCTTGAAGGAAGCGAAGAAGCATGGGATTTCAGTAACGAAGTCTTCGAAAACATGGTTCTGATTGCAGAATGGATTTCCACGAGCACCGGTTCAGACGGTCCCGGGTTCGGCAGCGCAAGAGTTGTTGAATATGGCGGCAGCGGTTTCAATGCTGACCTTCCGGAAGACAGTGGATCAATGGAAGGATACGATATCGATGAAATTCCAATCCTTCCGGATGAGCCGGCAGATCCTGCTCCGAAAGCTTACAGCAGCTGGTGGCTCTTGCTTCTCTTGTTGTTCCTTCTTTTGGTCTGCTACGGTTATTACAGATACAGAAAGAATAAGAAAAATTGAATTTAAGAAAAATGATTCATTCATTTTTCTTTTTATTTTTTAACGAATTAATTGTTTTTTGATTTAACGAATTAATGTTTTCATTCATTCCGAATTTTTCAATCTGTTTTCGTTTTTCTGTTTTCGTTTTTCATTAATTTTTAAATTTTTTCGTTTTCATCGTTCTGTTCAACAGTCTTCATTTTTTAATTCCCTACTTATTATATTCATTTTTTTATTATGTCTTCTCTATTTTTCAAAAAAGTATTTATCCAATAATCACCGATTATTCATGATAAAACGTTCCATGCTCTTTTGGTTATGCGAATAACGCAGTAAAAACGGGGTTATAATCAGCTGCAGTGACGGCGTATTTTTGGTATGCGCCGATTTTTACATTTATTACACGGATGGTGTTGATTTATGGAATTTAAAAATTTATTGATTATTTTATCTTTGATTTGTTTGATCGGTTTGGCATTCGGCGGAACCGCAGCGGCTGAGGCCGGTGATCCTGTTACAACATTTGATGTCTCAGAAGGTTATATTCTGTTTAATGTGACAGATGAAGGTGTTCGGGCAAAACAAGTTTCTGACAAATACGGTCAGGCCTTTTCAGATGAAGGCTGGGACGAATATGATTCTGATACTGTTTTTACTTTAACGGGTGAAACGGATAATGTTCATTCGGGTGTTTTTATATTTTCCGGAAGAGATGAACAAAAAAAAGCGAAATTCATTGTCTTTGAACCGCCCGTTTTGAATCTTGTTTTAGACAATGTGACAATTGACAAATCCGTTCCGGCAATTGAACTTCCGGCAACGTCAAATATCGCGGCTCCTTATTTCGGTCCGGCAATCAGTTTGACAGCAGGAACAAATGTCAGCATTGTTCTCAAAGAAAAGTCTGTAAATACTTTGAAAGGATTTGTCGGCAGCGCAGGAATTTATGTTCCCGAGGACAGCACATTGAATCTGTCAGGTGAATCTGAAAAAGCTCTCAAAAATCCGGGCGTTTTGGAAGTTCACGGCGGTGACAGCTATTTGAATTGTGAAATTGATTTTTCAGTTTCAAAAATTCAAAATTATGCTAAAAGGTATTTTGAAACCGACGATCTTACCGAATCTGTTTTGAGTGCTGACGATGTGAATGAATTTGTTTTGCCGTTAGGAATCGGTGGCGGTGCAGGCATTGGCGGTAACGGTATTATCACTTATCCGTCGCTTGCCCTGTTTCCAAATCTTGATGAGGATGATTTCATCTCAGGATCTCAACGTTCACAATCAAGCGGCAAGATTATAATCAGCGACAAAGCATCCGTTTTGGCATACGGCGGCCGTAATGGACTTGAAAGTTTTATCCCTGATGATTTTGATTCTAAATCTTTTATAAATTTGGTTATGTTGACCGTTGATTTTTATTATCCTAATATCTATCTGGTTCCTGCTTTCGGCGGTGACGGCGCCGGCATTGGCGGCGGCGGCGGCAGCAATTCCGGAATGGATGCTAAATTGTTGGATGTTGAAATAATGGAGTCCGGTATTGATGGAACCGGTACTGTTGAAATTTACAACAGCGACGTTTTTGCAGTATCCGGATTGGCGGCAGCAATAGGCGGGGGCAGTTCTTCATTGCCTTATAATCCTTTTTCCTTCGGGAAGTTTATTTCTGA
The DNA here is from genome assembly GCF_032714515.1 of Methanimicrococcus hacksteinii. Lineage (NCBI taxonomy): Archaea > Methanobacteriati > Methanobacteriota > Methanomicrobia > Methanosarcinales > Methanosarcinaceae > Methanimicrococcus > Methanimicrococcus hacksteinii. Next base: position 3,566 of record NZ_JAWDKC010000015.1, read on the forward strand.
GGGAACAAACGGAGGTGCCGGCAATGTTTATATCGCAGATACGTCTGTCGTTACAGCTCTCAGTGATTTCGGAACCGGTATCGGCGGGGGATTTGGTATGGCCGGCGGTAATGCAAACATCGAAATAAACGACAGCATTGTTTTGGCATCGGGCGGTTTTGTAGCTGTGGACTCAATTTTGGAGGTTATATCACATTTAGAAAATTTGGAAGAATTGGATCATGAATGTGGTCCTTCTTGTCCTCCTGAACCTTCCGAATTCCTTCCTGCGGCTGATATCGGCGGAGGTTTCGGGTTCGAATCTTCGGGAACTGCTCAAATTACAATTGACGGTGAAAGAACGGATGTTATTTCTCTTTTCTTCGGTTTCGGAACGCCGGATTTCGGACCAATGATTACAAATGCTGATGTTGAATATGATCTTAAATACGAAACATATGGTGATTGGTCCAAAGTCACAATTAACAACGGAAATGTTTTGATTGCCGGTTATCGCGGTTCTACTGAATTTGTAAACGAAATGGGAAGACAAATCTGTCCTGTGACCTATTTTGTTGTTGATGAAAGCGGATCAAGACTTCCGTCTGTGTACGTCAACGCGAAAAATACCGTTGATGATGAACTTCAAATTCTTTCAACGGCATATACCAGATATTTGTCTTTAGCTGGCAGACTTGGAATGACGTTTCCGGATTATTGGAATAATTTAATTACTCTCGGAACGGTAACAGTGTGGTTCAGCCCGACATATGATGAAATTGATTACCCGATGGTTGAGGCTGTTGCAACTCTTGTTGAAAGAAACCCTTACGGTTTTGAAATTCCGGCAACAATTACTTTTGAATTGAAAAATTACTATCCGGAAACCAGAGAAGTGACTCTTCTTCCTGAAATGGAGGCTTTGGAAGTATCTTCAGAAGCTGTTTCTTATCCTCCGTGGGTTAATTTCAAAGAAGTTATTGTCATGACGAAAATTCCCTCTTCCGGCGGCCCCGGACAAGGCGGCCCGGCAGTGGTTACTTATCCGACAGAAACAATAATCGATAATACTAACGATAATGTTGTCGAAAACAATAATGATGCTGAAGATAAACCGACGGATGATACCGGTTACGAAACAGAGCCGAAGTCGAACATTATTCCGATTGTCATCATCATCGTCATAGTTGCACTCATTGCAGTCGGTGCAGCCGCGTATTTCTACAGAAGAAATAAATTACAAGCAAAATAATTTGAAAAATTTGAGTGAAAACATTTTGTTTTCATTCATTTCCTTTTTATTTTTTGTTTTGTTCTTTTTTATTTTTTTGTTTTTCAACGAATTGTTTTTCAATATTTCATTTTCGTTTTTATTATTCACTATTTTTCTGTTTATATGCATTTTTAATTTAATTGCTATAATTGTTGAATTGCAATCATCTTCGCTTGCTATTTTTAATTATAATTCTAATTTGACATCTATTCAATGTAAAAACACTTAAGAAGTAATAAGTAATTTTATTCTTTATCTATTAATATATTCAATATAAAAACGGTTTTAAAGGAATAAAAATCTTAAAATCGGCGCTGATTATTTCATCAACCCGGGCTTATCTTAAGCTTTCAAAAAACACAGAATGGGGTTCAGGCCATAATATTTTCAACCGCAAGGGGGAGTTTAATTATGGAAATAAAAAATTTAATGACATCACTTATAGTAATGGGTGTCGTTTTGATTGCGTGCAGCGGTGTTGCCGGAGCAGCGACGGGACATGATTTTGTTTTTGATGAAGATTCAAGTATTACTTTTAAAGTTACAAATGGCATTCTTGAATATAACCCGGGCAGCGGCGGGTGGACCAGTCTTGGTACATGGGGCGATGATCATTATCTGAATTTATCCGGCTCGTTAAGCGGCTCCGTTACCATTCGGAGTAATATTGCTGTTCATCTCAACGATGTATCAATTACACAAACGAGTGATTCGCTTACCGGCGCTTTTATACTCGGTGACGGTTATTCAGTCACTCTTAAATTGGTCGGTACCAACACAATCCAAGGTAAAGACGGTTCAAACAGCGTACCTGATATTGAAGATAAGGAAAAAAAATTCAGGAGCCTTGCAGGAAAAGCAGGTATTAATGTTCCCTCCGGGTCTACTCTTAATATTACCGGTGACGGCACATTAAATGTGTTTGGCGGCAATGGCAGTGATATCAGCGGTGATGACGCTCACGAAACAGGCGGCGGTGCAGCCATAGGTGGCATCGGTGGCTATTTCGATAAAAATAAAGGAACTGCCGAAAAATTCGGCACCATCAATATTGAATCTGGTACCATTAATGCAATCGGTGGTAAAGGCGCTTCAAATTCAGGAGATGCAAGAGATATCGGTGGCGGCGGCGGTGCATATTATGATGGCGCCACCGGAATGGGCGGTTATTCTGCTTCTCTTTCTATTACAGGTGGTACTGTTTATGCAACAATGAATGGTATTGGCGGCGGTCACGGAAAAACAACGGGAATCGGCGGATATGTTCAGAATTTTGTTATCAGCAATGCTAACGGAGAAACAAAGGTTTTCGTAAAAGATAATGAAATTCCGCAAATCGGTGCCGGTGAATCCAAACCGGGAAACATAAATACAAATATTACTTTTGAAGGTCAGACCCCCGTTGTTTACGTCATCGGAGCAAATCCGGAAACCACGGCAACAGATATTGTTAAAGGACATACTATTTTACCTGCAGATGGTTGGACAGAATACTTGGATCTGAATCCTGTTGTAACGTTCTATGCAAATGGCGGTACATTTGCCGATGAAATTGCTGAAGGAATCCTCTATAAACATCCTGTCGATATCGATGATACAATTGAAAAAATAAATGCATTTTTATTTGCAGAAGGGGGGGAAAAATTCAACAGTCCGGAAACGGCAAAATTCGTTGGCTGGTTTACCTTCGAACAATTGATAATATTGGATGAAAATCTCTATGTAACCAATGGAAATCAAGATTCTGTTAAAGGAGAGGTGTCTTTAATCCCCGGGGATAAATATTACGCTGTCTGGGAATACAAAATCATGTTAAACCCGAATGGCGGATATTTCGGAGATTCTCAAGACGAACATGAAGTATTCATCCAACACGGAACTCCCGTTCCTGATGTATCAGATATATTGAATTTGCCCGAAAACATCCCGACATATTTAGAAAACGGTGAAAATGGCGAATGGGAATTTTCCGGATGGCATGTCTTCGAGAATGACGTCTACTTTGAATGGGATCAAGCTGACTTTGCAGTCGGAACAGTTTATGCAGTCTGGGTTAATCTTACAAACCCTGTAATCAAAAGCGAAGGCGGCACTCCTTTCGGAACTGCCAGAGTTGTTGACGCAGCAACAAGCGTTGGATATGAGGGAACACTTGATGCCGAAGACGGCGGATCACCTCCTGTAAACCCGGTGTCCGGTTTTGAAAACCTTGTGGAAACACCCGAAAAGAAAGATTATACGAAACATTACATCCTTCTTGCATTGATGGTCTTTGCCATCATTGCTGCGGTGTACTATTTCAAAGTAAGAAATAAAAATGAACAGAAATGAATGAAAACAATTCGTTTTTATTCATTTTCTTTTTTTCAAAAGTTTGTTTCTTAATTTGTTTTCATTTGCTTTTCATTTGTTTTCACTTGTTTTCATTTATTTTCATTTGCTTTTCATTTGTTTTCACTTGTTTTCATTTATTTTCATTTGTTTTTCATTTATTCACTTGCTTCATTTGTTTTTCAATTTTTTTTGGCTTACTTTGTTTTTCAAAGCCACAAATTTTAAAAATCTCAAGATTTTCAAAACTTTCACCCTTCGCAACCAATCTTTTTAATCTCAAAAACCATAACTTAAGCAAATGACAATCTACTCCCACTCCCGCCTCTCAACTTTTGAGAAGTGCCCCCTCTCTTACAAATACAAATATCTCGATAAAATCAAGCCCGAAATCCCGTTTATCGGCATTGAAGCATACATGGGATCCACCGTTCACGAGGTGCTTGAATATTTGTACCGGCGGCAGAAGAAAATGCCCGATGCCGAAATTCCGCTCATTCTTTTGCTTGACAAATACGAATCTCTTTGGAACGAAAACTGGTCGGACGATGTCAAAATCGTCAAAGAAGGCATGACAAAAGAAGATTATTTTCTGCAGGGGAAGAAAATTCTGGCCGACTACTACAAAAATCATCAGCCGTTCGATTCTGAAAAAACGCTTTCCGTGGAAGAACGTGTCGACGTCAACATTGAAGGCTTTAAAATCATGGGATTCATCGACAGAATCGCCGTCAATAACGAAACCGGGAACCTCGAAATCCACGATTACAAAACATCCGGCAGACTGCCGCAAATCAGCGACCTCCAAAACGATCGGCAGCTTGCGCTTTATCAAATCGGCGCGCGCAAAAAATATCCCGAATACAATGAAAACGAAGCCGAAGTCATTTATCATTACCTCCGGTTCAACGAAGAATTCCGCTTTCAAAAAACAGACGAAGAAATCCAAGCCGTCAAAAACAATGTCGTCGACCTGATTCAAACAATCGAACTGTCGTCCTGGGAAAACAATTTCAAACCCTGCGTCAGCAGCCTTTGCCGCTGGTGCGAGTTTTCAACAATATGTCCCGCGTTTCAGCAAAACGCCGGTAAAATAATTTGATATTGGTTCTGATTTTCAAAATCAATATAATTATATAAAAACGAAGCTTTCTGTTTGATGTGAATGCGTTTGCATTCTTTTTTCAATCCTTTATTTTATCTTTACTTACTTTATTTTTATTTCTATCAGCTTTCAAAAAGAGGGATCAGAATGGCAAGATATGTATGCACTGTTTGCGGTTACGTTTACGACGAAGACGAAGAAGGAACGCCCTTCTCGGAGCTGCCCGACAATTGGGAATGCCCCGTCTGCGGCGAAGGAAAAGAAGCTTTTGAGTTGGAGTAATCTGATTCTTTCATTTTATTTTTTATTTTATGCGAAACAGAGGGATGATAATGGAATCGGTTGAGGAATTCGAACTGTGTAATGCGGGGACCAATAAAAAAAGCACATGCATTCGGGCCGGCATCAAAGATAATTGTCTCAAAATAAGAGGCGAAGACTCCGGAAGTGATGTGGGCGTATTTTATTCTGCCGAAATACTTGATTTCTCATTTAGTTTCGATGAAGAAAACACAGAAAAATTCATAAGATTGTTATCAAACAACAATCAAGATGCAAAGACCGCATTGCTTGAACATTTCGGAGGGTTTGATTTCATCGATAAAATGTGTGCATTATGCAAAGAAAACAACATCGAATATAAATCTGAACAGAGCGTGTGGCGCAGTTAATAATTTTACACAATTTCTTTTTTCGATTTATCTCTTCATTTTTTATTGAATACATTTTAAACGCAGTTCGGTTTTAATCCCTTTTTTAAATTGCAACAGCTCGCGCGCGGCGACGGCGGCAGACAGCAGCAGACAGCAGCAAACAGCGGCGGACAGCAACAGGCCGGCAAATCTGCAACTGTATTTACGGAATCAGAACAGCAACGGCAAACGGAGCCGGTAAGGTAATCTGTGCCCACGCTCGCGCAGCGAGCGGATGTGATAAAAGAGAGCAGATGATATGGAAATGCAGTGCCGGGACCGGGCGTTGGCAGCAGCATTGATCGTAACAGCACAGGCAGCAAAAAGATTAGAAAATAAAAAGATGAAATTGAAAAATGAAAAGAACGAGCTTTTCATTTTTAAAAATTATGAAATAATCTCATCCAATTTGCCCGTTTCTTTTGCAATCTTGATTTCTCTTGCAATTCTGCGGCCGGTCGATAAGTTTTCTTCCACCAAATCCGCATACGGGGATCCGGAAATGTAAAGATTCGTTCCGGCAACGATTCTTGCGGAAATTTCAAACACTTTGATTTCCAAGTCGTCGGTGAAAACCGTTTCCAAACAGAACGGACCGATCATGCCGCCGAATTTCTTTAAGGATTCTTCAACCACGCGGCTGCCGAGTTCAAAGATGAGCGGCAGAAGCGATTCGCGGGCGACGAGCGGGGCGTTTCCGGTGACAACGTAAGTCGGGATGATGCCGGCTTCCATCAATTCTTTCGGAGAGCCGAGGCGGAAAATTTCGTCCGCATTGGACTCGACGCGGCGGTCCATGCTGAGCATTTCCAAAGTGCCTTTGCTGAGCGTGTAGCCGTCTTCTTTGATCGGCGAATAAAAGTAATGCAAATAATAGCGTGTTCCCGTCAGGAATTTTTGAATCGTGAACGTTTTCGTGTCGTCAATGTGTTCCAAAAAGTCTTCATAAGATTTGGCGATGAAAAAGCCTTTGCCGCCTTGAGCGCCGTCGTATTTGACCATCACGGGACCGTCAATGTCGCGCGGATCTTCAATCACGTCAGGCATATGAATGCCGGCACCGACCAGCCATTGTCTTTCTTTTTTGCGGTCCGATTCCCATTCCAGAACATTGCGGTTGCCGAATGTCGGAAGGCCGAGCTGCGCGAACTTGTCCGTTCCCATGTAAGCGATAAAAGAGCCGTGCGGAACGATGATCACATTTTTGGCTTTCAGTTCTTCAACCTTGTCCAAAAGTTCGTCGTAACGGTCAAGCACCAAAAATTCGTCCGGCTTGGCCAGCGGAAAAGCGTCATAATACTTCGGAGGCGCCCTTAAACAAATTCCGAGCGTCTTAAAACCTTCCTTGCGGGCACCGTCAAAAATCTGAAGGCTGGAGTGAGAGCAGATTGTGGCAATCGTGATATTGTCCAAATCATACGAATCCAAAATGCCGAGAATTTCTTCTTTTGTAAAATCCATAAAAATGTTCCTTAAGCTTTTGGTTTTAAAGGAAGTTATCCTATTTAAGGATATTTTTTATGATTCTGAAAAGAAGGTCCGCAGATAATTTTGAAATAAATTCGAAAATAAATCCGAAAATGCAAACGTAAATAAACAAAATAAACAAAAATAAAAGCTGTAAAAAATAGAAATGAATGAAAACTAAAAAGTTTTCACTCAAAATTTATTTTATTATTTTTTGTTATTATTTCTTCATGACTTTGAAGTAATAGACACCACCAATAACAATGATAACAATAATGGCAAATGCCAATATGATGTACATTGTTGTGTTGCCTGATCCTGAGTTTGAATCACTTCCAAAACCGAAGATTCCGTTTGAACCGGAATTGCTGCCATTGATGACATTTGCGCTGCCCGATCCGTTTCCGCTGCTTGAGCCGGAGCTGTTTCCGTCATTTGATCCGGATGCATTTGAATCAGAACCGCTGCCGTCGTTGTCGCCGCTGAAATCGGCTGCTTCAGAGCCATTGCCGTCATTGGTGCCGGTGGTGGTGCTTGTACCGTTGTTTGTGATTGTTGCACCGCCTGTTCCGCCGCCGCTGCTGCCGCCATTGGGGTTTTTGATCCAGATGGGGACGAGTTCGCCACCGTTATCGCCGCCTAATTCCCAACCGCCGAATGTGTGTCCGGGTTTAGTGGGGTCAGAGACAGAGACGTCATCTCCAAGGTCATCAATGATCTTCTCGACAACTTCATCGAGATCTTCGCCGGGCTGAATAATGATGTCCGGAATATCAATGGGGTTTCCATCCGTATCATTTAATTCAAGTGATACAGTTTTTGTCCAGCCTGCATAAAGCTCATCCTTGTTGTCCGAGAATGTAAGGTCATCATTGAGCTTTGAATCAAGGTCGACAACTCCGTTTTCATCAGTTTCGCCGAACCAGCCGGCAAAATCCCAACCCTCGTATTCAGGTACGGGTAATTCTCCAAGAGTCGTTTCATCGCGAATGATTCCTGCAACGCCATCGAAGTCTTCATCTGCAAACGTACCGCCGTTGGCATCCAATGTGATTTCACCGGTCCAAACGATATACAGATTTTCAAGGTCATCAATAACAATGCCATCGGAAATTTCACCATCTTCATCAAACAGCGGAATATCATCGGCACCGTCTTTTTCGACATACAGAACAGGCGTCCAGTCATCAAGGACAGGTGCATTTTCGCCTTCAAGCATCTCTTTGATTAAATCGGAAATGTCATCCAGATCTTGACCGGACTGAATAGTGATGATGAAATCTTCTTCGCTGTCACCGAATTTGCCTAAGTTGATGTCTTGAACAAGACCGGCATAGATTGTACCGCCGTTTAACACAATTGAACTTAAACTGCCTTCAATCTTTGAATCGAGATCGACAATTCCGTCAGTGCTTGTTGTGTACCATCCGAGTTCCCAGGGATCAACAGCCAAACTGCCATCGATAATATCTGCAGCAATAAGCAAACCTTCAATATCAGCTTCAGTGTGATAATATTGTACCCAAAGGGAGTTGGAGGAGCCGCCAGGAATTACAACAGAGATTTTTTTGAAGTATCCTGCGTAAAGTGTCATCGGATAGAAATTAAATTCTTCATTTACTGCATTTCCTGAAACAATTCCGGCGCTGTCCATTTCTGTATACCAGCCAAGAGGATTCATTCCCTCAAGATCAGGTTTTTTATTATTGACCATATTAGAAACTTCGGTATTAGGAGTTGCGGGTTGGATTTTCACTGTATTAGAATTACCCGGAGCGAAATCGCCGCCGTTTGTATCAAGAGTGATGACACCTTCCCATTTGGCATACAAATCAACAGGAGTCTTTGATTTTGTTAAAGAGTCAGATGACCATGCATTATTAATAATGCCAGGAGCCATGCCCCAAACATTCTCAGAACGTGTCCATTCAGTTGTTTCGACAGGGTAGGTTAAGCGTGAACTAACTTCCGATTCAAAGAATGCAAGAATAGTTCCACCCATAGCCGGCTGATATCTCACAGTAATGTCTGTGTTTGTATCGACACCATCATACATTCCGCCGTTTGCATTCAACTTAAAGTCTTTGTACCAAAGAGCATAGAAAGTTTCATCAGCAAGCGGATCTTCAGAAAGAACTCTGGTATCCCAAGGAATGTCCTCTGATGTGGTTCCCTCATCAATAAGACCTGTTGTATTTGTGGTCGACCACCAGCCGCCAAATGACCATGAATCATAACTGATAGCATCATCATCGGCAAGTAAAGCATCAATATAAGCTTTGTCGCCTACCTTATCAGCAGGAATTGTAATTTCAAGTTCATATGAATCGTCGGTAAGGGCACCATTGTTCAGATTTAAAGTGATTGTAGCGGGGCCAATCCAGCCGGCATAATAAGTACGACCGATAGAAAGAGTGTCACCACTTGAAACAAGGTCTTCATCATTACATACAGAATTAGAATACCAGCCCTTGAAAACGAGCTCATCGGCGGTTAAAGTCGGCAATTGTGCAATGATATTATCATAATCTTTGCTGGCAGGATTAAACACCGCGTGTTGAGAACTGCTCGACCCAGAGAATGTGCCTCCATTTGCATCAAAAAGAATAGATTCTGAAACCGTGTTTACGATGGTATTTGGTTTACTACCAGATGTACCGCCTGAACCAGTACCATATCCATACCCTCCACCAATAGAATCTGTACCAGGAATATGAAGATTAAGATTGGCGGCAATATCACCAGAATTGCCACCACCCCCATCAGGGGCTCCACCATTTCCACCACCGATTACGGGAAAAGTTCCTGCTGCATAGATAGTAGGGTTGTCCAAATAGGTATACATAGCAAGCTCTTTCATAAATCCGCCATTCCCGCCAGCACCTGCATCGGATGAAGATCCGCCATGACCTCCACCAATTCCATTAACAGTAGCATATAAAATTCCGGGAGAATTACAGACTTTAATGATAGCATTAACAGACCCGCCATCTCCTGCCTTAATTTCATCTCCTGCACCACTTCCACCACCGATATCTCGTGCATTTGAAGAACCGGGAATAGTACCAGTACCGGTTCCACCTATAGCATAAATGGAGAAAGAAGTAGAATTCATATAAAAGTCCATGTTACAATTAATGTCAGGAGCATTTACAGACTCTGCAGAACCAGGATATCCTCCCGGACCACCGATACCGGCACCAGCCCCAGAAAGAGAGCCGAGATCATTACTGGCATTGCCACCATAAACAAACAAATTGGCAGGTTCACTCATGGAGTAAATAGTAAATTGAGTAATAGAAGAAGTATTAGAAACATCAATACCTGCTTTTCCTGCAGATTGAAAACCTTCAGTACCGATGCCATTAGCTCCACGAATACTAACAGTTTCATAGATATAAAAAGTTACAGAGGTACTATTATCAAAAGTTACAGCACCGGAAAGACTACTTCCAGTAGGCTGTACTATATTGAGGTTTTTAAGGGAAACTGTGATAGATGCAGTATCCTTAATGATAAGACCGTTAATAGGAGTACCATCCCCAATTAAAGTAGGAGAACCCGAGACAGTTTTATAGTCATTCCAGATATCCCCGTCAGAAGATCGCATAATATCAGTAGTACTTGTTCCAGGGTATGGAACATAATTATAAATTAAAGTATAGTAATATTCACCTTCCAATGTAACATCAGCCGCAGCTGCAACTCCGCAACTGGCTAAACCAAGCATACATGTCAATGTAAGCATAATTAATAATCGATTTGTTAATTTCATTATAACACCTATATAATTGATTATTTTTTTAGAAAAATCCTGTACCAATTTTCACAGCTACGTCGCCGACGGCTGATAAGTTTTAAAGAAAGGCGCCGACACGAATTGTGCCGACGCTGAGTTGAATTGTTTTTGGGTTACGTTTTTTATTCTGAATTGCAGGTGATTGACGGCGCCGAAAACGGCATAGAATTCTCTAACGGGTTTTGTCAAAATCTGCAAAACAAAAACGGGATGGTTGAAGGAAGTGAAATTTCTGCTCTGCTCAAGCGTTTTTAAATTTAAAGTATCTGAATCGAATGAGTTTAAATCAAAGTCGATTGAGGAAATCTTCCAAACGTTGAAAAATGATTGAATTTCAGAAAAAAGACAGTTTTTCAAATATTTTGAAAAATTTAGAACAGAAAAGTAAGTGTTGTATTGAGTTTTTTGTTTATCGTTTTTCAGATAAGCAAAGTTTATAGATAGTGACGACTGCGACTGCTTTCTGCGCGCGAAGCGCGAAGCGCGAAGCGCGAAGCGCGAAGCGCGAAGCGATTGGTCACTACATCGTACATAAACTTTTCCCCTATACTTTCGATAAACGTATTGCTGAGATACAGCAATCTCAATTACATCTTATTATATGATTAGTAAATAATCATTTAATCAGTAACAGATTTCAGAATATATATACTTACCTATGAATTTTTGTATGTTTTAAAAATCAAAGATAAATGCTTTCGACAAAAACAAGTAAAAATTAAAATCCATTCATTTAATGGTTCGTTTGTAAAAATAAAAAATCAGGACGACAAAAATGACAAAACAAAACGGACAATGCCGTTTTGTCTTGTTTTATTTTATTGAGTTTATTGAATTTGAATAAAAAATTATTCTGCAGTTTCTTCAACAGCTTCTGCCGTGACTTCTTCTGCAGGTGCTGCTTCTTCAACAACTTCTTCTGCGGGTGCTTCAGCTTCGACCGGCGCTTCAACAGGGGCTGCCGTCTCTTCTGCGGGTGCTGTCTGCTGCTCTTCCGCAACTTTCGGGATTCTGCGCTGAGCGGGGGTCTTGACAACTTCCGTCTTTCTGATTTCGACTCTTCTCAAGGGGTAGATGTTTTTGGTTTGCTTGTAAACCATGGAGGAAAGCTTTCCGGTAACAATTTCCTGAACGAGGTCTTCGAAGTTGGATTTGACGGCGCGTCTGACGACGATTCTTGTCATCATGTTGCGGATGGCCTTAATCTGGCTGGTTCTTGCTCTCTTAACGGTAAAGCAGGTCGGCTTGATGGTGACAATGTAGCCGTCTGCGGTTCTGACGGTCAAAACAGCGTCGACTTTGGAAGTCTGTCTCTTCACAATGGAGCGGAGGTAGTCGTTTGTCAGGTGGTGTCCGAGGAAAACGGTTTCAGCGACATCGCCGTTGACATTGACGATTCTGAATCTCATCTTGATGTTGTTCTTGGACATTTCGCCGGACATTTCGCCGACAGTGGTTTCAATGATACGGTCGGGAAGAAGCGCCGGATCGGATGCGATGGTCTGGCCGACAACCGCACGGTTTAAAAATTCCGGTGCGACGATGTTGTACCATTTCTTTTCCTTCCAGCTGTCCACTTTCTTTTGTTGTTTTCTTGCCATAATTTTTTCCTCCGAGATATTGGATGATATTGATTTTAAATGAATTTTTAAATTTGAATATGTTCCCTGAAAATACAGAACAAATAACGAATGATAACTCTGAAAAATTGAATAAGCCTTGATTGGAACAACAATTATTCTTGCTGATTCTCGAAAATTCAAAAAGCCGAAAACAAAAAACAAATTTGTTTTCTTTTCAATTTTTAACTTGTCCGAAGCTTTTATGCAGCCATAGCATACGCCCGTCGCTCATCTTCATGAATTCGGGCAAATCACTTCAAAGAAGTTGTTTGATCTCGAAAATGAAATCAAAATAATAAGAATAGAATTTTAATTGGCAACTTCAAAAGAAGTTTTTGATATATAAAAGATATGGTTGCGGATATGGTTGGATATGGTTGCCGACCGTGTCCTGTTTTTCAATAACAGAAGCTGATTCCGGTTCTTTTTCCAATCTGCCCGGCTTACATGCACCGATTATCCGTTATCGAATAAATTGAAATCCGGTAAACCATTTTTCCGGATTTCAATCAAATTATTTTTTATATTTTTATTTCAGATTCTTCAGATTCAATTTAAGTCATCAAAGTGCCGTTCTGAATTGTAAAAGACGCGTCTCGTCCGTTAATTTCAACAAAGTATCTGCCGTTATTCAGCTTGTCGATTTGTCCGATTGAAATTTTGGCGTAAATCGGTCCTTTTTCATCCGTTGAAGAAGATTTAATCATAATCGGGACATAAATATCCATTTCATTTTCATGATCAAATCTGGTTTTTGTGATATTTTGTTCGTCAACCGTATCATATTTTCCGGCATTCGGAATTTCGGCAACCGCAATCACATCGTTTCCGCTTGCTTCAAATCTGACATTGCCGACAAAAGCTTCCTGAATCGTCACAAGCGTATTGTTTTCAAATCTGAAAATAATGATTTCATCTTTTTCCATTTCATTGTTGATGATGACAGTATAATCAGATCCGTTCTTAAAATCACTGACATTTCCGAGCGTGACATTGACAATGTTGCTGCCGCCGCCGGCGGTGTGTTCAAAAGCGTAAAGCAAAATCCGAATTGTACCGCCCGCCTTTTTCACCGTGATATTCTCAGTGTCCAGCGTTTCATCAAAATCAAGGTCGGTCGTAATCGAAGCGGTCACAGTGCTGCCGGTAACGGCAATTGAAACCGAGCGGATATCCGCTTCTTCTCTGTTCATCATATTGTTCGAGTTATTCATCATGTTCGGGCCGTAATTGTTGTTCCCGATACAGCCGCTGAATCCGGCAGTCAGAACAAATGCGGCAAACATGACATAAAGCATCGTTTTTATTCTCATAATTATCACCATGCATTTTGCTGTGTATTTCACAGCTGTTATAATTATAAAATCCATCTGATATATATTTTCACTCTCCGGAATAATTCCGGCGAATTAAATGAATCAAAAATGAATGAAAAACAGGCGCGAGGGCAAAAATAAATTCTGAAAACAAAGACAAGAGAATATATTTTAAAATAACTGTTAAAAATAACTGTTAAAAATAACTGTTAAAAATAAATGTTAAAAACGAATGTTAAAAACGAATGTTAGAAACGATATTAAAAATGAATATTAAAACAGAACAAAAAAGTAAAAAGAGAAAAAAAGAAATGAAAAATCTCAGTTTCTCAAATCCAATTTAATTTTGCCGAGCGCGGTCAAGTAGGACACTTCTTCGCCTTCCTTAACGCGTTCTTTGTATTCTTCCGGCAACGGAATTTCAAAAGTGTTGAATTCGGCCAAGTCCATCAGCTGAAGGACGTCGCCTGTAATTGTGAGCACCTGTGCGGTTTTTCTTTCAACGATCGGGACATAGACTTTTGTACCGACGGAACCGACGATTGAGCGCTTTGAGTTGTCAAAAAGACCGATTGCGTCAACTCTGGCTTTTGCCGCGCCGTGTTTTCCCGGCTTGGATTTTGCAATGCTTTTAATGACACAGGCTTCGTCGTCAATGATAACGTATCTGCCTTCTTTTAATTCCTTCATTTCAACTTGTTCTTTCATTTATGAATCCTCCAAAATCAGATTTTTTCAACTGAAAAATGATGTGATGAATGTGATAATGCGCTTTTTCCAAACGCTTAATATTTCTAAAACCGTTTACATATAACATTAATTAGAAATTGAATATGCTAAAACGGAAGAGGGAATATATAACGGTTTTTGTATTCGTAAATTCATTCCTCTAATAAGCCATTCTGTTTTGCATATTCTTCGATTCGCTGCAATCTTGCTTCTAAAAATTCAACAGACTTCTCCCAAAACTCGACAAGTTCATTTTCCGCTGTCGGAAATTTTTTGGGCAGCAATTCATAATCTTGTAACAAATTATATTCTATGTATTCATCAAATGAGTCGAAACAATCAAAGAAATATCCATATGTTTCTATCGTTTCTTTAAGGGGGTAATTATCATCTTCTTTGGCATAATATTTTTTGATACTATCCAAAGTGATGTACATCATGTCTTTTACATCCCCGTGAAGCTCACCGCGAGACTGATTCATTGTGTTCATCCCATCCAACCTGCGGCATGGGAAAAATATCTCTCCTGCAATCGTTCCCGCTAAAAAGAAACATTTATCTGCTAATTCTTTATTGTTTTCAACGGTTTTACGCCTAAAAGGCATCTTGCTGCTGTAATTTCCATTGAGGGGGGTGTAAACCGAATACCCGTCAGGCCGATAATGATTCTTTTTGTTTTTGTCATTAAATCTATCGTTGCCTTTTCCAAAATCAAATCCCTTACGGCCATATAACTCCTGCATCGCGAGGACTAGATCCGGATTGCACAAATCAGCATCTTTCTCTTCGTATTCTCCGGTCCAATAATTATGATGGATATTTTTCATTTTTAGCCTCTTGAATATGTTAATGCAGATTTGCATAAATGTTATTTCAACATCAGGGGAGTGAGACAATATCAGATCTCAAACCCGACTTCCGATTTCGGTTTAATCTGAACCAAAATGTAATCGTTCATTTTTGATTTTGTAATTTCCGCGATCTCGCCGAGCTTCGGGCCTTCGTCAAATTCCACTTCTCTGACGCGCTCATGAAACATTTCGTACGGCAGTTTCACGCGAACGCCCGACATTTTCAATACGAGCGGCGACGGTGCAAGAGATTTATGAATCTCAGGAATCTGATTTTCAATTTCCTTCATTGCACGCGCGGGCAAAACCGCCGGCGGGTCTTTGGAAAAAGCCCGGCGCATTTCCTCGACAAGCTCGGCAACGCTTTCGTTCATCACGTCAAGCGCATTCATTTCATCCGTGCTGCGCATTCTGTGAGACAGGCGTCCCAAATTTCCGATGTACATATCGGCGCCGTTCATTTCTTCAACCTGAATATCGGCGGGGCCGCCGGTTGCGACAATCGGCACTTCGACGCCTTCAAAAAGGCGCGGTTTTTTATTGACCAGGCAATCTTTAAACGAACCCAGGCAGTAAAGCGCAATGTCGTGCTCGTTAATCAGCCGGCGTTCAAAATCGTCATTGAGCGAGACACGGCGTCCCATTCCGCGGGCCAGGCCGATCATCGTCGTCTTCGCGCCCGGGTGGCGCAGATATTCCGCGATGTCGCAGGCCGAGTGCGGCAGATGGTGTGACGCAAGCGTCGGAGAGACGACCGCGATTTCAACGCCCGTGAGCGGCGACTTCACCAGTGTTCCAAGCTGTTTTTTCGCAAGCTCTTCAATCAGCGGCACATCATCTTCCGGAATCATCATGTCCATCGTGACTTCCGTAATCGTAATCATTTTGTTGACCAAATAGCCGCCGACATCTTCAAGCAGCTCAATGATCCTTCCGTGTTTGTAAACGCCGCCGTTGAACACATAAGGTTCGTAAACCGTTCCCATTATTGTTCCTCCCGGTTTCTTTCAAAAGTTTCTTCCTTATTCCGCGCCTCGCGCTTTCCTTTGCCGTCTGCCGTTTTTGTTTCCGTCACATCGGGTTTTGCCGCCCTGAGCTTTTCCATCATTTTTTCGGCATGCTTCAGCTGAGTCGTTTCAATAATGTCTTCCGACGCGATAAACATGAATTCGTTGTTTCCGAACGTATGATACCGGACGCGAAATCCTTCCGGAACACAACGGATCGAAAATTCAATCATATCCGAATGCAAATTTTGAGACGGATTTGCGATAATGTGTGTCGGAAGCGCTGCCGCTTCCTCCGCGGGGTCGTCTGCGCGGACCAGAATCGTCCAGCGATCCGCCTGCGTCACATTTGCGGGCGTATATCTCTCCCACAAATAACGCGTCAGCTCGGGCATATATTTCTCCCGCTCAATCGTGATTTTAACATAACCCTCGCCGCCTTCATAAGCGGTATCAACGGCGGCCATATCGGAAATCCGAATCGGCATTTCGACATCTCGAAGCATCGCCGCCATCATAAAAAGCGATCCCGCCGGATATATCTCAACAGTGATTCGGCCGATTGCAGACGCCAGCCTCAGGTCGGACATGACATCGGCAATAATGTCATGATAAACGGCCGCTTCCGATTCCACGGGAGAGGTGACTTTAAAAATCTCAAGCGGTTCCATATTCACGGTTACTCCTCCACGAATCCGGAAGCCAGAAGAGCGGCGCCGACAGCGCCGATGAGGTGTGAATTTTCGGGAACAATCACTTTCACATTCAGCAAATTGCTCAGCTCGCGCGGAACACCTTTAATCAAAGAAGAGCCGCCGACCAAAATCACCGGTTCCTTGACATCAACTTCCTGAAGCTGCTGCTGATAAATCTGCTCGACAACACTGCGGCAGGCCGCGGCGGCCACGTCTTTGGGCAGCGCGCCCTTCGCAAGCGAATTAACCAGTGACTGCGTTCCGAAAACGATACAGTAGCTGTTCATCTGAACATTTTCCTGAAATCCCTTCATCGCCAAATCACCGAGTTCGGTAATGTCCACATTCAAACGCTTGGCAACAGTTTCAAAGAAACGTCCCGAAGCGCCGGCGCAAATGCCGCCCATCGTAAACATTCCGGGAATACCGTCTTCAACGGAAATCGCTTTGTTGTCCATGCCGCCGATATCAATAACGGTTGCAGGTCCCTTCTGAACATCCGCCAAATAAACGGCGCCTTTGGAGTTCGTCGTGATTTCTTCCTGAACCAAATCCGCATTGTAATGTTCGCCGACAAGGTAGCGGCCGTAACCGGTTGTTCCGAGCGCCTGAATTTCGCTCCGGTCAATGCCCGACATTTCAAGCGCCTGAACGAATGCTTTTTCGGCGCTTTCAATCACTTCGTTGGAAGGCACCCAGCCGTAGCCGAGAATTTTATTGTCCTTCATGATGACGGCTTTCGTGGTTGTCGATCCCGAATCAATGCCGGCCGTAATGCCGTGCTGCACTTCGCGGGCCAGCAGATGGCGGCGCTTGGCAATGGTTGTCAGCGCTTCAAAGCGTGTGTAAAGCGTTGCCGCGTCGGTCTGTTCGGTAAAAGAATAACTGATAACGGGCACATTGGAATATTTGTGAATGTAGCGTCTGACCTCGTTTCGAACGATGGCCGCTTCCGCGCATCTGAAACAGGTTGTCACGAACACACCGTCTGCGATTGTTTCGCCGCGGACGACCGCCTGCGCGCGCGCCATCATCAGCCGAAGATCACCGCTGGCGGCCTCGACACCGAAATCTTTGCCGATCGTATCCAATGCGGCAATATCAATCTCGGGATAAATGAATTCGGCATTCACTTTTGCGGCCGCCTGCTCAAAAGCGGGCTGAACGCCGCCGTATTCCGTTCCGCATGAGACGAGCGCAATTTTCACTTTGGCTTCGGGTTTCGGATGTTTTTGTTTGGACGGCTGTGTTTCAGGCCCTTTTTCAAAATTTTTCGGCGGCTCGGAATCCAAACACAGTTTTTCTTCACCGGCGTTTGCCATTTTCAAAGGCTGTGTTTTGCTCATTTTTTGTCACCGCCTTTTTCAGTTTCACTTTTTTCCGGGAGCGTTTTTAAGAAATCCAAAATCGTGTAAACGAAATCTTCCATTTGCTCGTCATTGGATGGGTATTTGATTTCCAAAATTTTGCTGCGGTCGACATTGATTCGCGCCAAATATTTGACCAGTTCGTTTGTACGGTTGCAGCCGGAGCAGCCGAAATCGGCGGGCGTGTCCTCGACAATAATGCCTGCGTCCGCCTCTTCCACCATCGGTCCCATCAAAGACATGCGTCCGCGAACGCCTGCCGGAACTTCAATCGCCGCGTATTTTAAGCCGAGATTCGGGTCTTCGGGCGTAATATTCAGCGGCGGGGAATCGACACTGAGCGACGTAACTTTTTCGCGCACCTGATTCATAATGACCAGCGGCTCGTGACCGGACCGCGTTACCAAGTCCGCCAGAATAAAGCTGTTTGTGGGGTAAATAAAAACTTTCACAAGCATCCACCTCTTTGTTTTTAAATTTCCTTCATTTTTGATTTAATTAATAAATGTCAATAAAATTAAATGTTAATAAAATTCTGAGATCCCATCTCATTTCTTTTTCGCTGCCGTCTTTTTCTCCTCCGGTTTCTTTGCGGTCGGTGTTTTTGCCGCCGGTGCTCTTGCTGCCGGTGCTTTTGCGGTCGAAGTTTTTGTCGCCGGTGTTTTTGCTGCCGGTGCTTTTGCGGTCGGAGTTTTTGTCGCCGATGTTTTTGCTGCCGGTGCTTTTGTCGCCGGTGTTTTTGCTGCCGGTGCTTTTGCAGTCGAAGTTTTTGTCGCCGATGTTTTTGCCGTCGGCTTCTCTGCAGTTGATTTTTTCGCGGCGCTTTTGGAATTTTCCTTTTCCGCATCTTTCGGTGCTGCTTTTTTTGCCGTCTTCATTTTTGAAGTTTCGGCAGTTTTTTCCGCCGCCTTTGTTTTGGCAGTTTCTGTCGTTGCTTTTGTTTTGACAGCTTTTGCCGTTTTTGCTTCGGCAGATTCTGCCGCCGCTTTCTCAGCTTTCTGCTTTTCTGCAATTCTGTCGGTGACAACCTTTGCCATTTTCGGTTTTTTCTTGTTTTCGCCGAGTTCATCTTTTATTAAATCTTCCATCTTAAACGAGCTCGGGCGGTTCGGCCACTCGGCAGGCCTTCTCTCTGCACCCGCTTCATAATTGTCAAGCGCTTCGCCGACGGCGCCCATCTTTGAAATTTCTTCATGAAGCGTGTAAAATCCGGGACGCTGTCCGCCGTTTCGGGTCGCGCGGCAGCGGCGCGGGTCGCCCGCCGGAAAGCCGCGGTCTTTCACAAAAATATGATTCTTATCCAAATCCTGAACAATTTTGACGACGGCGTTAACGTTTTCTTCCGTTCCCGTCAGCACCAGACCGTAGCAGGTTTCTTTGAGCGTTACGGGATAGCCCGATGCATAAGCCGCCTGAGCCGCGTCTGCCGGAAGCACTTTGTCGGAACTGACGGCAACGATTTTCGTAATTTCCTTTTGCCCCGAAAGCGGTTTTTTAACATTCTTATTCACGAACGGCTTTGCCGCTTTGTCCGCGTCTTTGATTTCGCTGCTCATGCTTCTTCCTCCTCTGCTTCCGCGGCATCGTCTTCCGCATCTGTCGGCGTTGTTCGGGCGTTGATTTCTTTGATGTAAATCACATCGCCTTCTTGGATATTTTTCAGATTATCGGGATTTAAAACACGGCCGATGATGTTGGTTGCTTCAAACTTTTCACCGGTGGGGCCGAACATTGTTTCATCCGCCAGGCGCACGCCGATGTAGCCCATTCTCTTGGCCGACTGATTCGTAATGCCGATGTCAAACGCTTTGACATTGCTTTTCGGCGTGTTTTCCGGCATGATTTCTTTGTATTTTTCGGCTTCCTTTTCCGCCTTGAAAATGTATGTTTCGTCATACACCATCGACACCGGAAGCTGGCCGACCGGCTGTGTTTTCAGATCAATGGAATGCCTGAAGAATTCGACGCTCTTCGGCGCCTCGTCATAATAAAATTCAACTTCAATCAGCTTACCCGTCGGAACGGCGGTCACCGTCACTTCGCCTTCTCTTAAAATTTCAATCGTCGTTGCCGGCGACTGTGCGACAATGACATCTTCCTTATCGTCCGAGCCGCTGACATTCATTTTAATGCCGAGCGCTTTTAACAGCTCTTTGGAATCGCCGATATTGTGACCCAGAAGCAGAAGACGCGGCGGCGCGGTCTCCACCGTGAATTTATCGCCCGGCGCTGCAAAATAGGGCAGCTCCATTCCGGAAACCACATGGCCGACAACCGAGTGAAGCAGACTGGAGGCTCTGTTCGCGGTTGAAATGTAAGCGCGGCCGCGGCCCGTGCCTGCCGTTCTCAAACAAACGGCGCCGAGTTTGCGCGGCTCGAAATTTTCATATTCGCACGGCTCGCCTTTCAGCGTGTCGTCCGACCGGAAAGCATTGGCGGTTGAGTCAATTTGGAACGTTCCGTCTTTAATGATCGCAAAAAAAGTTTCCGTACCCTGCGGGGAATGCGGAGACATTTCAATTTCGGCAACCGTAATCAATCGGTCGCCGTCTTCCAGCGGAACGGATAAATCGGACGTGCACTGCCCTTCGCCGTACGCCGCTTTTTCTTCAACATACGGTTCGATGGATTCAATCACATCGCCTTTGTCGATTTTTTCCAAATTGGTGCGGCCGGCAATCAGCGTTGCAAAAACACCGTCTTCAGGCGTTCCGTATTCGGCGTAATGATCCTTTTTAGAAAATGTCAGCGTCGTTTGAGACGTGTCAAAACCGCCGGCGCTTAAAACGACATCATATTTACGGTAGCGCTTGCTGCCGCGAACGAAATCATATTCCGTTTCAAACGGGCCGAATGAAATGGCGTCCGGACTTTCCATTAAAATCGGAAACGGCGCTAATTTATCATAATTTTCAATCCAGATTTGAGAGGACACAGACGACGGGTCTTTTAATTCAATCACCAGCGGTCCTTTGTTCGTTTGAAGGACAAACTCTTTTGTCAGAGTCTTTTCTTCTTCTTTTTTCTTTTTGACAATACAAACGCAGGCACCTTCTGTATACGGCGCGCCGGTCTTTTCAATGATTTCGGCCGGTGTGATTTTCGCCTTGAACGCGTGTTCTGTTCCGTTGACTGTCACATTGATTTTGGATGCCACCATTCCATCTCCAATCTGTTTTGTTTTTACTGATTGAGCCGGCAGATTGTTTAAACGCAACCGCCGTCGGTATTAATTTCAATATTTTCTTTTTCCGACGCTTTCTCTTCCATTTTGCTCACTTCTGCTTTTTTGGCCGTGTCTGCTTTTTTGGAAGATTTTGCCGCCGTTTTGGATTTTGTTTTCTTTTCATCCGCTGTTTTTGAAGCTGCCGTTTTTGGAGCCGCTGCTTTTGCCGTTGTTGCTTTTGACGCTGTTGCTTTTGACGCTGTTGCTTTTGTCGTCTTTGCCGCGGGTTTTTTGTCCGTTTTCCCTTTGGGCTTTTCCACAAGTTTGGGAACTATCTCATGCGGGTCGCCGACGGCTTCAATTTTGCCGCCTTTGATGTAAGCGACGCGGTCACAGACTTCGTACACGAAATCCATGTCATGGGAAACAATCACAAACGTTTCGCCGAGTTTGTCGCGGGCGTTTAAGATGGAGTTGGTCACGGAAGCGCGGGTGAGCGGGTCCATTGTGCCCGTCGGCTCATCCATAATCACGATATTGGGCTCTTTCATAAGCACCTGCGCCATTGCAACGCGGTGTCTTTCGCCTTCGCTGAGTTCAAAAGTCTGCTTGTTCAGGATGTCTTTGGCTTCCTGCTCGGTAAAACCGGCAACCATAAGCGTTTGAATGGCTTTTCGGATGCCGAGCTCATACGGCAGGTCTAAGCTGATGGATTCTGTCAGGTTTTCAATGACGGTGCTGTGCGGATACAAGCTGTATTCCTGATACAGGATACCCATATATTTCGTTGCGCGGCCTTTGTTGGCAACGCCGGGGACTTTCATATCGATCCACTCGTCGCCGACGCGCACCAGCACTTCGCCGCTTGTCGGGGGAACGATGCCCATTAATATTTTGGACGTTGTCGTCTTTCCGGCACCGCTCTCGCCGATCAGGCCGAAGATTTCCCTTTCGTAAACTTCAAATGAAATGTCATCAATCGCGCGGACAACGCCGCGGTCAACGGAAACATATTTTTTTGTCAGATGTTCCACTTTGATGATCGGCTCGCCGAATTCTTTGGGCTTATCGACAACGACTTCGGTGTAGCCTTCCAGGAATTTGTCGACAATCTTTTTCGGCTCTCCGATGTCAATCACTTCGCCGCCGTCCAGTAAAACGGCTTTGTGCGCCAGCTCTAAAATAACATCCGGCCAGTGAGACGTAATAATCATGGTCATGCCGCGCGTTTCAACGGCTTCCGCCAGTATTTTGTGAACCAAGTCCGCGTTCATCGGATCCAATGTTCCCGTCGGCTCGTCGGCCAGCAGAAGCATGGGCTCTTTCACAAGCTGGCGGGCCAAAACGACACGCTGCTTTTCGCCGCCCGAGAGTTCGCGGGCAATGTGGAGCATGCGGTGGGAAACGTTGACTTCTTCGAGCAAGTCCGCCGCTTTCTTAATCGCGTCGGTTCCCTTGTAGCCGACTTCGTTCAGCGCGTTTAAAATGTTTGTTAAAACACTGTCGTCGCCGTAAAGCGCGAATGTTCTTTGAATCATGATGGAGATGCGTTTTGTCACATCTTTCCGGTCGCCGTCGTGGAGGCCGGCCGTCACAAAATCAACCGTCAGGGGTTCGTATTTTCCGTCGCATCCGCACTCGCATTTTTTGCCGACTTTGCTCGGGAAATCGACATGATGGCAGTTCGGACACCGGGCGACATGATACAGAACTTCTCCGGTCACATGGCCGATCGCTTCCGTTCCTCTCAAGACGTGCATAAAGATCGTTTTCCCGCAGCCGCTTTTTCCGAGAATGCCGATGACTTCCCCCTCTTCCACGGTTAAATTCACGCCTTTTAAAACAAATTTTCCGTCAAAATCAACGGACAAGTTTTTCACTTCAATGAAAGCAGACATATTAACTATCCTTTCCTTTTCTGTTGTATCTGTTTGAAAGCTTCTTTTTCCTTTCCTGAGCTTGCAAATTTTTCATACTGCTACCGTTGCAATATTGAAAAGGCAGTTTTCTATTTTTACAGATTTTTTAAAATAAATGTAAGATATTCATGTTGAATTCTTTATTTATAAACATTACAGATGATGATATACTTGATGATGTATTAATTGCAATTAATGTATTCGTGAAGTATTAATGATGTATTAATGATGTATATGACAAATGTATATCAAACACGATTTACTCTAATATATAAGATTGCAGAAGTTCGGTGCATTCGCCCAAATCGTCAACAATATCGTCGGCCGCATCTCTGAGTTCTTCCGGCGAATGATAATTGCTCCGGCTGATTAAAATGCCGTAATCGGCCGCCAGAAGTGCCGGCATGTCGTTTAACCCGTCGCCGATCATAATCACTTTCGGATAATGGTTCTGCAAATCCAGAATAATCTCTTCTTTTCGGATGTCGTCACAGAGTCCGATTACATTTTCTTTGGAGATGCCGAGTTTGTCGGCAACCCGATTCAGATTTGCGTAATCGTCACCCGAGGCGATATAAACATCACAGTTTTCCCTCACGGCCGAGACAACCTCTTTGGCGCTGTCGAAAAGTTTTCCCCCGGTGCTCATAATGTGCGTGATTTTGTTTTTCCCCGAATCGGCGACGAATCCGAACACTTCGTAGATAATGTCGTCAAAAAAGGCTGTCGCCTCTTTGTTTGTTTCCAAAAATTCGCTCATCGTTGTTTTATCATCCAAAAGAATGCGCGAAATGTCGCCGCTGTCAAATCCCTTGGTCGCGTAAGCCACGCCGAACGGAATTTTTTCTTTTCTCAAAAAGTCCGACAGCAATCTTTCCGGCGGCTGATTCTGAACCAAATCCAAAGGCGCGTCCATAATGATAAGTCCCCGGCCTTCGCCTTCCGCAATCAGTTTTAAATTATCCGCATCCAAAAGAATTTTCCCGGTTTCCAAGTCCTTCGTCACGCGGTACATTTCAACCAATGTCCCCGCGCAATCGAAAACAACAGCGTTTTGTTTAAAAGATTCCATGAGAAAAAAACGGTCAGGATATGTAAAAAGGTTTTGATTTCCCCCCAAAACACAGACCGTTTTGTCATATTTTTCAAAAGACGCGGGTCACGTTTTGCATAATTTTTAAAAAACACGGGTCCGTTTTGAATAATTTTTAAAAAACACGGGTTCGTTTTGTATATTTTTAAAAAACGATGGGGCTCGCGCGCGCAGGCGGCAGTGGCAGCGACAGCGGTAGCAGCAATGGCGGCAGCAATGCAAACAGCAAGGTAGCGGCAGCAAACGGAAAACTGAAGGTAATCTGTGCCCACGTTCGCGTAGCGAACGGCTGTGATAAAAAAGAGCAGATGCATATGGCAGCCCACATACTTGATCCAAATGGCAGCTCGCACACTGATCCGAGCGGCAGCGTGCATACTTGGTCCGAACGGCAGCGTGCATATTTGGTCCGAGCGGCAGCGTGCATATTTGGTCCGAACGGCAGCGTGCATACTTGGTCCGAGCGGCAGCGTGCATATTTGGTCCGAGCGGCAGCGCGCATATTTGGTCCGAACGGCAGCGTGCATACTTGGTCCGAGCGGCAGCGTGCATATTTGGTCCGAGCGGCAGCGTGCATATTTGGTCCGAACGGCAGCGTGCATACTTGGTCCGAACGGCAGCACATTGCAGGCAGTACAAGCATAAAATACAAACGCAAACGACACTGCAAGCTCAGCGACCAACAAAAAATAAAAAAATGTAAATGAAAAAACGATTTCAATCAGATGAAATATTCTTAAATGAAACGCTTTTTATTAATTTCCGAAACCGCGCTTTCGACGTTGTGGTTCAATTTCTGAAGCTGATTTTCAAGGTCGGCCTCGACCGTCATAATGCTGACGCGAATCGCTTTGTCGCGGCTTTCCATTCTTTCTTCGATTTCATTGAGGCGGCTGTTGACGGATAAAATCATGTATGTCGCAACACCGACAACGATGAGAAGACAGAAAATAATGACCCAATTGTACGGATTGTAAACGAATCTTTGAAGCCATGCATAGGCCATTACAAGAGTGGCGATTTCTATTAAAATAAAGGCAATAATGTCTTTTGTTTCCATGTTGTTCACCTGACTGTTTGAAAGTTGTGTGAGTTGTGATATTTTACGAAATTTTGTGTGAAAATAAATTGTTAATCAAAATATGATGCGCCGTTTGATCTTTACAGATTTACTCTGCTTGACAGATTTGCTCCGTTGACAGATTTTTTCTGTTTGACAGATTTTTTCTGTTTGACAGATTTGTTTCTGCGATGTGACAATTTAAATCAAAAAGCGCTCTGTCATCTGATATAAAAGAGTTTACGAAAGTATATAAATATTAACCAAATTATGTTATTCAAAATTCTGTATGTCGATTTCGTTTTTAAATTTACGTTTCGGCATGGGGCTTCGTTTGAAGTTTTCCTTTCATTAACATTAACTTTTATTTACGTTCATTTACATTGAATTTACATTAATATTTGCAGTTATTTTAATTCTTAACATAATCTATTCATCCGATTGATGAGGTTTTTCTCTTGAGTTCCGAAAAATCCCCTTTAACGTTTTCACAAAAAATGGAAAATCTGATCCCGTATTTCATTATGGGTATTTTCATTTTGATTGTTCAGGTCGGTTCCCTTTGGCTGGCAACCACAGACTACATTGCAAATCAGCCGCCGCTTGAAAATCCCGAAAGCGTCGGATATTCCGTTTATTACATCGTCGTTTTGCTTCTCTTTTCGGCGCTCATCGTTTATCTGATTAAGAAAAACAAAACCTTTGTCATCCGCGGCATTATTTATTTAGCCATTGCCATGACGCTGTATTACGTTTTTGCAGCCATCATCGACAAAGCCGTCGGCCTGACGGACATCACGGTCGTGATTTCAATTGCCGCCGCCGTCATTTTTGCCGTTCTGCTTTACAAATATCCGGAATGGTACATCATTGACTTTGCCGGCCTGATGATTTCAATCGGCGCCTGCGCCGTCATCGGCGTTTCCCTTTCTTACATCCCGATTATCGTTTTAATGATCGGCCTTTTGGTTTACGATTTCATTTCCGTTTACAAAACCAAACACATGCTGACGCTGGCCAACGGCATGATGGATATGAAACTCCCGATATTGTTTGTGATTCCGAAAAGCTGGCGCTATTCGTACATCGAAGAAGACTTTTCGGACGACGACGATGATGACGAAAACGGCGAAAACAAAGCCGAATGTGAAGCAGAAAACGAATCTGAATGTGAAGCCGAACACAAAACGGAAGGTGAAACCGGTTCGGAAGCACTCATCCAAACGGAAGATGCAGTTGTAACCACCGAAGCCGCCGTTGAAGAATTCATTGCCGCAACTGAAATGGCAGGCGAAATCAAAGCCGACGAAACCGGCGGAACGATTGACGCTGCTGCCGAAATCCAAAAGAAAAAGAAAAAATCAGACGCGCTTTTCATGGGCCTCGGCGACGCCGTTATCCCGACGCTTCTGGTCGTTTCCGCCAACAAATTCATTGAACACGACGGCGTGCTTTCAATGCCCGCGCTTTTCACAATGATCGGCACCTTTGTCGGTTTTGCCGTTTTGATGTACGTGGTTTCCAGAGGAAAGCCGCAGGCCGGCCTTCCGTTTTTGAATTCCGGCGCAATCCTCGGCTTTTTTGCAGGCGTTTTGATTTCAGGCGCAACGATTTCACTCAGCCTCGGGTTCTGAAACCCAAAAATTGGAAATTCGGGAATCTTTATTATTCTGAAACGAATTAAAGATTCCATTAATTTATTTCATTATTTCATTATTTCAAACTTTAATTTCATTACTTCAAACTTTAATTTCAAACTTTACAGACTTTAATTTCATTAACTTTAAATTTGAAAGTTTTAAGATTTTAAAATTATTTTTCAAATCACCATTATTGATTATTGACTATTGATTATTGATTATTGAATTATCGAGGCCTTTTATTATGAAATTTGATCCGGAACAGGTTCGTCGGGAAAAAAACGAAAATTTTGAAAAAGCATGGATTGAGTCGGGAAAATACATTAAAAAAAATAAGCTTGAAGAAAGCTATCCGCGCATGAAGCCGGTTTTCGGAAAACCGCATCCCGTTTATGAAACAATCCGGAGATTAAGAGACGCGTACATGAGAATGGGCTTTGCCGAATACATGAACCCGCTCATTGTTGAGGAGCGCGATATTTACAAACAGTTCGGCGACGAAGCGCCCGCCGTCTTGGATCGCTGCTTCTATCTGGCAGGCCTCCCGCGCCCGAACGTCGGCATTTCCGATGAACGCATCCGAAAAATCAAAGAAATCATTGTCGGAATCGATGACGACGGCATTGAAATTATCCGAAAAGTGCTTCACGCTTACAAAAAAGGAACGATTGAAGGCGACGACTTGGTTTCCGAACTTTCCGAGCAGCTCAATGTGACCGATATTTTTGTTGTCGAATTGATTGAAAAAGTCTTTCCGGAATTCAAAGAACTCAAGCCGGAAGGCACAAGCAAAACACTTCGCAGCCACATGACCAGCGGCTGGTTCATCACACTTTCAGAATTGCTTGAACGCAACGAACCGCCGTTCTCGCTCTTCTCAATCGACCGCTGTTTCCGCCGCGAACAGCAGGAAGATGCGTCGCGCCTCATGACTTATTATTCGGCGTCCTGCGTTATCATGGATGAAAACGTGACCGTCGACCACGGCAAAATGGTTGCCGAAGGTCTCCTTTCTCAGTTCGGATTTGAAAAATTCATGTTCCGTCCCGACAACAAACGCAGCAAATATTACGCGCCCGACACGCAGATCGAAGTTTACGCTTATCACCCGAAATTGGATGGCTCGGATACAAAATACAGCGACGGCTGGATTGAAGTTGCCACCTTCGGCATTTACGCCGCGCCTGCGCTTTCCGAATACAATATTCCGATGCCGGTCATGAATCTCGGCCTCGGCGTCGAGCGTTTGGCTATGATTCTTTACGACGCCAAAGACATGCGTTACATGACTTATCCGCAATTTTCACAATACGGCGACTGGGAAATGGAAGATTCCGAACTGGCCCGCCAGGTCGAATTGATCAAAACGCCGAAAACAGATGCCGGCCGAGAGGTTGCCGACGCGATTGTTAAAGGATACAAAGAGCACGGAAAAGAGGCCGGGCCTTGTGAATTCGAAGTCTGGAAAGGCGAATTGTGCGGCAAAACCGTCACCGTTACGATTGCAGAACCCGAATCCGACACATCGCTTGCAGGCCCCGCAACATTTAATGAAGTCGTTGCGTACAACGGCGATATTCTCGGCGTTCCGAATCAGAAAAAGTGGGAAAAAGCACTCGAAAACCATTCGGCAAAAACCGGATTCACATTTGTTAATGCGTTTGCCGCAGCCGCAGCCGCAGAAGCAGAAGAAGCCGCAGAAGCCGGCGCATCCGAACACGAATCACGTGTCCGCATGGTAAAAATGCTTTCCGAAGTCAATATGAAGCTGACAGATCTCGGACAGCGCTACGTGACCGGAAACAATAAGAAAATCGATGTCCGCGGTCCCGTGTTTACGACCGTTTTGTTCAAAATTGAATAAGTCCGATAAATCTGATAAGCTCTAAGCCTGATAAATCCGAAATCCGGATTTATTCAGTTTAATTTATTCGATTTGATTCATTCGTTTGATTCATTCAGTTTGATTTATTCGGTTTAATTTGTTCAGTTATTTTCCGCATTTCATTTTTTTGAAATCATGTTTTCAAAATGATGATTGGCTTGTCAAAAGCTATAAAAATGAACAAATAATTTATATTGTATTCCCATATATACACTAATCATTCATTCCATTCATTCACACAATTCATTTATATTTCACACATTAAATTCAAAGGCGAGAAAATATGCGTACCGAACTGACTTCACTTTTTGGACTTGACATTTACACCGTTAACGGTATTTATGTCGGAAAAGTCACTGATTTAATCATCGATGTCGAAAGCCAATCCGTTTCCGGAATCATTGCAAATCATGTCAACACAGATGTTTTTGACGTGGCAGGCGACGGCATTATTATTCCGTACCGCTGGGTCGTCACCGCAGCAGACATTGTTTTAATCCGCGATGTGATTCGCAGATTCCAAAAGAAGGCCGATGATTAAATCGGCTCCGTTTTTTACTTTTTTACTTTTAACTTTTTTACTTTTAACTTTTTTACTTCATTTTTTTTGTTTTTAACTTTTTTTTTGTTTTTTATTTTGTTTTTAACTTTTATTTCATCGTTTTATTTTTCGGTTAAGTTTGATTCTCGCGTTCATTCCGGTTGATTCTGATCGATTTTCTTTCTGACCGGTTCTTTTTTACGCAATTTCAGATCAATATTGTTTTTATCGGCCGCTTCCTGAAATAAACGGACGGCTGCCGCGGCTTTTTCTTTCAATGAATCTTCCGGATTTGTTTCAGCGGCCAGCGTATCCGTGACGGATTTGATTTCCGAAAGCTCCGACAAATTCACGGCGGTGCAGTAAAAACTTTTCCGGCGC
Organism: Methanimicrococcus hacksteinii; assembly: GCF_032714515.1. Taxonomy (NCBI): domain Archaea; kingdom Methanobacteriati; phylum Methanobacteriota; class Methanomicrobia; order Methanosarcinales; family Methanosarcinaceae; genus Methanimicrococcus; species Methanimicrococcus hacksteinii. The sequence goes on from NZ_JAWDKC010000015.1 coordinate 33,484, forward strand.
CCGTCATCGTAACCGTTCAGCAGGGTTTGAAGAATCTCAATTTTTTCGTTCAGTTCGGCTTGATAAGCTTCCAATCCTTCTTTTTTGATTTTGTCAAAATTTGTCATCATGTTCCGGTGCGTGATAAACGAATCAAAAAGAACGGCCGCGTCAAACCTTTTGCAGGGATATTCGTCACATTGGAAACAATATTCGATGCTGCGGCGCTGAACGCAGGAAAGATGCCCGCAGGACGGATGCTTTTCTGAAAAACCTTTGCCGGCGCAGCCGGGACATTTGGAAGGGCCGTCGGTATGCCGGCGGGGGCAAAGGCCGCAATTTAAGCCGCAGGCGGCAAGCATCGGATATTGTCTTTGAAAATATTCCATTTCCGGATCCTTTCCATGTTTTTAAATTGTTATTAAAATTGTAAATATAATTGTAAAAGCAATTAAAAATGAATCGAAGAAATAATCGAAAAAATAATTGTTAAAATAATTGAATAAATATTGCGGAGACAATTGAAAAAATAATTAAAATAATTAAAATAATTAAAATAATTGGAAAAAAGAGTCGGAATCCGTTACATGGATTCCGGCGCGTCAATTCCCAAACAGTCAAGCGCATTGGCGATTGCCGTTTTGGCGGCAAAAACCAAAGCCAATCTTGCTTTTTTCAAGTCGGCGTCTTCGACATTTAAAACGGGAACGTAGCGGTAGAATTGATTGAAATCATCCGCTAATTCACGGGCATAAATCGCAAAGGTGTGCGGTTTTAAGCTGACGGCGCAGTCATTGACTTTCTGTTCGAACTGCGCGATTTTCTTGATGAGCGCGGCTTCCTGCGGTTCCGTCAAAAGTGTGAAATTCGCAAATTCGGACGTGATGCCGTCGCTGCCGATTGTTCCGTCTTCTCCGGCTTTTGTTAAAATGTTGGAGGCGCGGGCGTGCGCGTACTGAATGAAAGGCGCGCCCTGCTTTTCAAAGTCAAGCGCCGTTTCCCATTCGAAAACGGTGGATTTGTCGGAAGACACTTTGATAATATCGTAGCGCGTTGCACCGATTCCGACCATTCTGGCGACTTCTTTCTTGAAATCTTCCGTTTCTTCGGGGCGGCGTGTTTCGATTTCTTCGTAAGCTTTGTCAATCATCTGCTTGAGCAGCTCATCGGCGGTAATGAAAACGCCGCGGCGCGTGCTCATGGAACCTTCCGGAAGGGAAACGAATTCAAAAATAACGACTTCGGGCGTTTTGTCGCCGAGCAGGTCCAGCGCGGCACGAAGCTGACCGGAAATCAATTTGTGGTCGGCGCCGAAAACATCGATCATGCGGTCGCATTGGGGTGCTTTCCACTCATGGTAAGCCAAATCCCGGGTCGTGTAAAGCGATGTGCCGTTTGAGCGGCGGATCACAAGCGTCTTTTCAAAACCGTACTCGGAAAGATCAACGACAAGCGCGCCGTCTGAATCTTTTGTTTTGCCGGTAGCTTCCAGTCGGGAAATGACATCCCAGACCGCGCCGCTTTGAATAAATTGAGATTCGCGGACGAATTTGTCGTGCCTGACGTTCATCAGCTGAAGCGTCTCGGAAATGCCGGCAATCGCCATGTCAACGGCTTCCGTGAAACTGTCAATCGTTTCTTTGTCACCGTTTTCCACATTTTTCATCAAATCTTCAATGTGATTGTTGATTGTTTCGTCTTTGGCGATGTCTTCGTTTGCTTTGACATAAACCTCAACGATGGCGTAATCCGGCTTAATATCCCGATTAAGCGGATATTTGGAAGCCGCCCATGAAACGACGGCAATCTGGCGGCCGATGTCGTTGACATAATATTGGGCTTCCACATCGTATCCCGCTTTTCTTAAAATTCGGGTCAGCGTGTCGCCGAGAATCGCGTTTCGGATGTGTCCGACGTGAAGCGGACCGTTCGGATTGGCGGATGTGTGTTCCAAAAGAATTTTTCCCGAATTCTTTCCGGCGCCGTAGTTTTCCTTCTCGGCAACCGCATTTTCAACGGTCTGCACCAAATATTTGTCGGACGCGAAAATGTTAACGTAAGGACCTTGCGCGGTGATTTTCCCGATTAAATCCGCGTCTTTTAACAGGCCGGAAGCCGCAGCTGCAATTTCTTGTGCGATTTGAGCGGGGTTGCTTTTATCGTCCTTTCCGTCTTTGCTGCCGTCCTTATTGCCGTCTTTCTTCTGCGCCGCCAGCAAAAAAGCCAGCCGGGATGCCAAATCAGCATGTTCGGAAACTTCAAACGGCACCTCTTCATCCTTGATGTCATAGCCGAGCGCCGCCGCAGCAGCACCGAGCGTTTTTTGAACTTGGTTTTTAAATTCGATAAACAAAATAATCACCGACCCCGTGAGTCAATCCTGTGAATTAAATAATCATAAATTATGAAATATTCTATAAATATCATGTAAATATCAATGAAATGTAAATGAAATATAAATGAAATACAATAACTGAAATATGAAATACAACTGAAATACAACTGAAATGTCAATATGTCAATTATTGTTGAATCTTTTGATATTTGAATCGGATCTCTGAATTTAAATATTTCTCTTTTTTCCCGCCGTCTTTTTCCGGCTTTTTTGAATTCTTTTCGGGCGGAGGTTTGAAATGTTAAACGGCGCCGCAGACTATAAAAACAAAGACGTATTCTTAAACATAAATCTATAATAAATATAATTATGACCGCCGCAATTTGAAAAAAATGCTTCCGGAGAATAATATGGTTAAAACGACGACAACGAATTACAGCGTTCCTCTGCCGCTGACGGCAAATATGAGGGTTTGGCTGTCTTTGGGCATCATTTTCGCCGTTTTATGCGCCGTCATTTGGGTCCTGTTTTATTTCCGGGAAATTTTCATTGTCGTTCTTTTCGGTTTGTGTTTTATTGCTCTTTTAAATAAAGCCATCAATTTGTTCAACAAATATACCGGCAAATACACCCGTAAGCAGAAACAGGTTCTGGCAATTGCTTTAATATTGGTTGCCGGCAGTATTTCTCTTTATTTCTTCGCAACGCAGATCAGTAATTTGTCTGAATTGTTTTCCGATTTGTCGGGCCTTCAGGCGATGATTCTTCAAGGAACGCAGCTTTTGCTTGACATGCTTTCCGTGCTGCCCGATGCGGTGACAACTTGGGTTCAGAATACCGTGGACACAATCGTCAACTCGATTTTTTCATATACGCGCGATTTCCTGTCTCAAATGCTTTTTTATGTTCTTGCCATTGTTCTGCTTTATCCGATTATGTTTAATATGTATTTCAAAGACAGCGGCAGAATCAAAGGAATCATTGACGGCATGGTGCCGAAAAGGTTCGAAAACGAATTTAAGCACACGGCAAATGCGATTCTGACCCAGTCCAACAATTTCTTTGTCGCAAAAATCATTGAAAGCGTCGGCATTGCAATAATCAGCTGTGTCGGATTCTATTTAATCGGTCTTCCCGGCTGGCTTTTCCTCGGTCTTTTGGCCGGTTTGCTCAACAATGTGCCGTACATCGGACCGATGATTGCAACCGTCCCGCCGGTCGTGGTGGGTTTTGTCATCGGAATAAATGTCGCCATTCTGGCGGCCGGCGTTTGTCTGATTGCTCAGATCGTTGACAACATTTATCTTGTCCCGTTTATGATTTCAAGCAAAGTCAGCGTCAACCCGTTCACAACCGTTGTCCTGATTTTGGTTTTTTCGCAATTATTCGGAGCGCTCGGAATGATTTTGAGCATTCCGATTTATATCATCTGCAAAATCATACTGATTGAATCATACAAGCTGCTGACAGATATTTTCCCCGAACGGCATGAGTAAAAATATCGGGAGAATGAAGAAATTCTATATGAAGAAATAACGAGATTCAGTATGGAATACTGAATTCAATATGAATCTGAAATTCAGTTGAGTCTGAAGTTCAGTATGAGTCTGAAGTTCAGTATGAGTCTGAAGTTCAGTATGAGTCTGAAGTTCAGTATGAGTCTGAAGTTCAGTATGAGTCTGAAGTTCAGTATGAGTCTGAAGTTCAGTATGAGTCTGAAGTTCTATGAAATAAGAAGTTCAGTATGAAAGAAGAAAAACAGATTGTTTTAATCAAAATTCTGTTTCGATTTGTTCAATTTTCATCAGCGGGTAATTTAATTGTTCGTCATATTTCAATGACACAAAAACACGCGCCGAACGGCAGCGAATGACGGCTTTGACATCCAGCATCGCGCCTTTGAGTTCTGTGTATCTGAATGTTTCATTTATTTCACCAAAGACGCGTTTTTCATCAATTTTAACTTCGATTTTTTCAACAAACGGCTGAGCGGCAATACTTTCCCGAATTGCTTTTTCCATTGACGCGATTCCGGAAATCGAAAGCGGGCTTCCGGTGAATTGATGATAAAGGGCGCCGAGCTTAATGCCGGCTTCAAAAAGAGCGTTGTCTCTGTCCGTTATTTCGGACCGGTTTTCCGTCATCATTTTGCCTCACAGCTGAACGCTTTTCTTTTTGCTGATCAGTCCGATCAGCGGAGAAATCAAATAAATCAGCATTAAAAAGCCGAGGATGGCCGGGAAAATCACAATAAGCGCATTGCTGACAAAAAGGGACGCGATTGTTCCGACAAACAGAATGATTAAAACGGCAAACGTTTCTTTTTTCATGACTTTCGAATACGGAATCGTGCTAATCATCAGCAGAGAGAGGACAAACATGAAGACAAACATGATTTCGATGTCATACGGAATCGAAAAATTTGTTTTTTCAAGGTTGAAAAGAATCAGAACAAACATAGAAAGGGCGACTGCGGCTCCGGTAATCGGAATTCCCGCGTATTCTTCTTTTTTGTGCGGCATCGCATTGTAGCGGGCCAGTCTGAGAATGCCGCAGATGAGATAAAAACAAACAAAAACGACTGAAATGATATTTTCGCTCATGCAGTAAACAATGACTGCCGGCGCAACGCCGAATGAAACGACATCTACGAGCGAATCAATGTGTTCTCCCAAAGGACCCCCGGATGTTTTCCGGGCGACATAGCCGTCAACACCGTCGGCTGCTGCCGCGATCAGTAAACAAGCCGCTGCCGCTCCAAAAGCGCCGCTGAATGCAAAAAATATGGCCGCCATCCCAAAAATGAGGTTAATCATTGAGACAAAATCGGGCGCTTTCAAGAGATGTAACATGTTCATACAATTCCATTTTATCTTTATATATTCTTCGGCAGTTGCGGAATTTACCTTCTGTTCAATGTTTTATCCGGGGAAATCGGTGTAAGCCGACTTTCCAAACCGTCTCCGTTTTGTTCACATCCGGGCCGCACATTCTCTACTGTCGGATTTTTGAACCTGTCTCATAACTTCAAATAAATCTGTATTTTAGGTAACAGTTATAAACAATGAAGTATATTGTTAGATTACTTGAATACTATTGAACTATTATATGTTCAATGAACTATTCAACGGGATCAAAACTTCGAACTCTAAATTGCAGAACAGAATCTTTGTTCTGTTCTCCGGTTGGAGTTCTTATCTGACAAACAGAATTAAAACGACTGAAAAAACAAATCAAAAACGAATCAAAAACGACCTTCATTTATCCGAAAAATAAAAACGATTTCAAAACGGATTCAAAAGAATTCCCGACGATTCCTCATTCCCTTCCAAAAACGAAAACCAAAAACGAAAACCAAAAACGAAAACCAAAAAGGAATCAAAAAAGAAATACAATCTTCTGAATCAAAAACGCCCGCTGAAAAACGAATCTCAAAAACAAATATCAAAAACGGTGCGGGCATATCCTTTACAAAAATCTAATCGTTTCATGGCTTTAAAATCCGAAACTTAAAATCTGCAATCAAAATTATTCAAATCTCTATCAATAAATAAATCCGGAAAAATAATCTAATCCAAAAAACGATACAGATTCATAATTATAAAAACAAACAAAACGATATAAAAACCAAATCCGAGGTATAAAAAATGAAAAAATCTATTCTTATCGCGCTTTCCGTTTTTGCGGTTGCCGTTTTGGCCGTCAGTTTCAGCGGCTGCTTGGCATCCGATGACAAAGCGCCCGAAACCTCTGCAAATCCTGCAGTAATTCAATCCATCTCTTACTACACATTCCCTGTCAATGACGGCAATGTGACGGCTGAAATTCTTGTCCAGATTCAGGGCACACACAGCCAGAGCGTCGACAAAGACAACATCACCGTAACCGTTGACGGCGACAAAATTTACGTGAACGTTCCTGTTGTGAACTCCAGCCCGGTCAACACAAAAGACCTCGGCTTTGAAACCGTTGAAGTCGTTCTCGGCGCAAAAGACGGATTCAAAGACGGCGAATACACAGTCATCGTCAATGCCGGAACCGAAAAAGAATTTACATCAACCATCAAATTCGAAGACGGAGAACTTTACTTCTTCAGACCCGGAGTCATCGGTGACATCACTGTCGGAAACGACGGCAACAATATCACCGTGAATGCCGATGTTGTTTTGGGCGGCAGCGCCGAAACCATTGACAAAGAAAACATCACAACGTCCGGCAAGTTTGAAAACGGCGTCTATGAAATCAGCATTCCCGTTCAGGTTCAGGACGGCATTACCACTTTGAACTTGATTTACGTTCAGGAATCCTTCGTCATCGGACAGCTCGATCAGCTTGAAGACGGCACATACACCGTTCTTGTCAACGGCGCAGAAGTTTCTTTCACCGTTGAAAACAATCAGATTGTGACCGCGTAATCGGAATCATCCAATCGTTCAAATATTTCGCCTTCGGGTTTTTAACTCGAAGGCTTTTTTTATTTATTTTTCCATTTCTTTACTTTTCTCGTTTTTGTTTTTCACTTGTTTCATTTTTATTTTTCACTTATTTCATTTTTATTTTTCAAATTCATTCTAATTGGAACATCTTTTTGAGCCCGTTTTTGTGTATGTCTCTGTTTGCAATGAGAGGCGCATTTCCATATGCATCTGCATTTTTTTGGAGCAGCCGTTCGCTGTCGCGAACGGGGACGCAGCTGACTTCCGTTTTCCGTTTGTCACTGCTGCTGCATTACCTGCCTCCTCCCGCGCGCGAACCGCATCAATTATTGATGCAATCAATAAAAACGTGTCTCATTTTGAATTTGATTGTACAAACTCTTGCCATCATTTTTGTTTCCATTCAAACGCTGCCGGACATTTATAACAACAATTAAATAATTTCTGTGCGGAGAGTATCCTATGAAATTTTCTCATTCTCTTCTTTTCGGATTTTTGATTGTTCTGGTAATTGTTTTCTGCGGCTGTTTGGGCGCGGATGACGCAGATGATGCAGATGATACAGATGGCGGTAAACTGCCCGAAGGCGGTACAATCGTTTTGGGAGAATCTTCCGGAGCGGGTGTTTTTTCAAACGGCGATGACTTGTTTGTCAAAACGGCGACAATTTTAAGAGACCCGGAGAACCAAACGGTTCTGACGGAAAATATCACGGTCAGTCAAACCGGAAACACAATTTTTATTCGTGTTCCTGTTTACCAAATCGGAATTCCGGATTCGGATTACATCGTTGAGCACACGGATGTTTCTGTCGGAAAAATCAGTGATTTTGACGACCGCGGCGATTTTATTGTTTCCGTCAATGATCGCCCGGATGATGATTATTATTCTTCCGTTCGCTTTTCCGTGGAAGACGGCGGCTTGTACAGGTATGAGCCGGCCGCATTGGAATCCGGCCAATATGAATTGGACGGGGATGACATTGTTCATGTCGTCGTCGCCGTTTTGTTTGACAGCAACTCAAGCGTTGCCCGCGACCATATTATTCAGCCCGAAGGATTTGATGAAAACAATTCCTGCACCATTTATCTGCCGGTTAAAACCGGTGAAGGCGGTCATTCTGTTGACGATCGGAGATCAACGGTTCGTTTTGTCGTCGGCAATCAAAAAGAATTGGCAGAAGGCGAATACACGGTTTCCGTTAACGGCAACGATCTTCCTTTCAGCATTGAAAATCATGAGATGATCAATGAATTGTCTTACAATACCATATGGTGCCCCGCATGATTCTAAGCATTCGGCGACGGATTCCTATTACGGGCATTGCCGTTGTTTTTTTAATTTTATTCGTTTCCGTTTCTGTTTCCTTTTCAGGCTGTTTAGATACGACTGAACCTCAAAAAATTCCCGCCGATATCGGTGAGATGTATGTTTAGGATGACGGCGAGGATTTGTGGCTTTATTTCGGATTGGATTTGTCCGAGCCCGACAATTCCGGATTTGTTTTTGATCCCAATAACGTCACAGTTCGGTCCGAAAACGATACGATTTTTGTCACTGTCAATCGGACATCTCATACGCCATTTTTGGAACGTCTGCGCGACGGCCCGCCCGGATGGGGCATGTTAAGGCCGATCGGCAAAGTCAAAGATTACAATGACGGATCCGAATACCGCGTCATCATTAACGAAGGCAAAAATCTGCATGAAACGGTTGTTTTCCGTTACGACGGCAGCTTTTTGGCAGCGTCCCGAACGGCGCCGGTCAATAATGTGAAAATCGAATCAAACGGTTCGGAAATTTATGCCGCGGCAGAAATTTGGACCGAAAACCCGCTTTTTGAAACGGTCGACGAACAGAATGTGACTGTTCTGAAAAACGATTCGAATAATACTTGGACGGTTTATATTCCGTTTTGCAGTTCTGATGAAACCGGACATTCGGCACAGAATTTGACATATTCCGTTTTTATCGGAAATTCCGAAACGCTTGAAGACGGCCGTTATTCGGTCATGATAAACGGAAAAGAAGCGGAATTTGACATCATCGGCGGCCGCATTGAAATTCCGGAGTATTCGGCCGGTTTTGCTTGACGGAAGATTTTCATCTTTTGAATCTTTCGGATTTTTTAATTTTTCTGATTTTTCGGTGAATCATTTCCAAAGGGCAAACATAAATATTATATGCGAATTATAATAAATCAATTAAAATAATGATTTTAGAAATAATGATTTTAGAAATAATGTATTTTAGAAATAATGTATTTTAGAAATAATGTATTTTTAAATATATTCTTAAAAAATTAATTTTTTAAAAAACCGATTATTTCAGAAAAATTCCTGAAGTGTGGCCGAAATGAAGCAAAAAACCTTCCATAAAAACTTTAAGCGGTTGAATTTGTTTTTGATTTTTTCGATTTCATTTATTTTGATTTCAGCGGTTTTTGCGGGCGGCTGTTTGGAAAACGCTGCCTCCGGGACATATGCTGATGTTAATTCGGTCCAGGCTTTTGAAGATGAAAGCGGAAATATGATTGCCGCAATGAATGTGACGGTTCATGCAAATCAAACGCTTGATGAGAACAATTCAACGGTTCAGATTTTAGAAGACTCTGTTCTTGTTTCCGTTCCTGTTATTGAGAAAGGAACTGCCGACGGAAAAGCCGGTAATTATGAAACCATTGTTATCAGCCTCGGAAACCGGGAAAAATTCACAGCCGACCAAAAATATAAAGTCATTGTTAACGGAGAAACCGACGAAGAAAGAATGCCTTTTTTCACACGCGGTGTCGATGTCGGAGCCGGAACTTCGGGACGGCCGAAAGGATATGTCCGTGACCTTGACCTCCATTCCATTTCTGCCGCAAATGACGGCGGAAACACGACGCTTTGGATTCAGCTGCGTTCTTCTTTTGCCGTTGACGAAGCAAATGTGACGGCTGCGTTCTCGTCCGGAACGATTCATGTTCAGCTGCCGACGAATGAAGAAGCCGACAACGGATACAAAAGCTGGCGCTCTGTTCGGATTAACATTTCCGGTTTGACTCAATATGAAATCGAAAAATTTTATCCCGTCCTTATCAATGAAAATGAAGAACTCCGTTCCGGATTTATATTCGAAGCCGACAATACGATCCGCATTTATCCGGCATATCCCGAATCAATCATCATCGGAACAGACGGAACAGATGTTTTTGTGTCAACCGCTGTTTCAACCGGCATTGACCCGATTTATCTCATCGATGATGAGAGAATTGAAACCTCGGCGCATTTCGATGAAAACAAAACATATGAAATTTATATTCCCGTCCGTGAGCAGTCTCCCGAAGACGGAACAGTCGTTCCGGCACTTGCTTTGATTTATGATCACACTTTTTCAATCGGCAAATTGGCCGATCTCGAAGACGGTCTCTACAAAGTCAGAGTCAACGGCGTTGAAACGTCTTTTGAAGTGATTGACCGCGATCTTTACCACATCAAAAATTACGGCTCATATTTTTAAGCCGTCATTTTTCTTTTTCTTTTCTCCCTCTTTCATTTTTCTTTTTCTTTTCTCCCTCTTTCATTTTTCTTTTTCTCTTCTCCCTCTTTCATTTTTTTTTCTCTCTCTCATTTTCATTTTTTGTTTTTTTCGATATGTCTTCTTTTCTCTTTTCTTTTTTTCAATTTTTCTTTCTTATTTTTCTTTTTTCAACCTTCAGGACGGCAAAATAATCATTCTGTGACGAAAGGCATAAATAAGAAGAATCCTATGTGTTGGAATACGTTTTCGACGGCATTTGATTCTCGTCAAGTGCTTTTGAGAATGAAAATTGAGTGAAAGGCATCATAAATAAAAATGCTGAAATTTGCATTGCAGTATTTTTGTTTCAGATACCCACCTTAACTCAGTGGTAGAGTGCGCGGCTGTAGTTTGATCTTTTCACAGCTTGTGAAATTCGCGCAGGCACCGCGATGCCCCCGGTTCGAGTCTGGGAGGTGGGACTTGGTTTCATTACGGAATTCGGATTCTTCCGTTTCCGTAACTGAAAACGATTCAATGAATGAATCTGAAAATTCTTCAAAAGGAATTCAATAAAAACTCGAAAACATGTAAAACGGGTAACCTTTTTATATGTAAATAACATTTTAGGGGCGCAGGTGCGAACCTGAAATGAAAATCAGCATGTCCAGATAGTGTAGGGGACTATCATGGGGCCCTGTCGAGGCCCCGACCCGGGTCCGAATCCCGGTCTGGACGCTCCTTACGAACCGAAAAATGAGAAAGCCTTCCGATGAAAATCGGAAGGCTTTTTTTATGGACTTTTTTGATTGAAAGTAATACCAACAAAAATCAACACATTAATAAATTAATGAATTGGTTTTTAAAATATGACTTCTGAAATTGCAGTAATGAACAAAAAAGCTGTAGCTTTAGCTGCAGATAGTATTGCTACATTAACGAGTTCTTCGGGAGATAAAACATATTCAACTGCAAACAAATTGTTTTGCCTTTCTTATAATCATTCAATTGGGATAATGATAAACAATAATTCTTTTTTTTCAGGACAATCTTGGGAAACGATCATAAATGTCTATAGGATAGAGGTGGAGAACACTAAAATCAGATTTAATAAATTGGAAGATTGTGTACAACATTTTATAAATTTTGTAGAATGTTCGAACTTATTTGATATTTCATTTCAAATAAAATCGGCATTAAAAGAGATAGAGGACCTCCATAATAAAGTGTATGCATTATTATCTGAAGATTTAATAAATCATTTTGAAAGTAATCCGGGAATTTCTTACACAAAGAATCAACAAATAGACTTTATGAAAAATCGAATGGAAGAATTGATAAATAATATGGAAAAAAAGCCGGATTATATTAACAATTTTGATGATTTCATCCAATCACACCAAGAAGAGATGGATTTAATATTTTCAAGCATTTACGAGCATACTTATTCTGATTTAAAAATTTTAATTAACCAAATAACAAATCTGTACTTTAACAAAATGGTAAATCCATATGAATCCAGAATTGTGATTGCCGGTTTTGGGGATAAAGATAACATTCCTAAGATTTGTTCATTTCTAATTGATAGAGCAGTTTTAAACAAATTAGCATACATATATGATTTTGAAACAAAAGACTGTGCTGAAAATCCAAGCATAATACCTTTTGCTCAAAAAGAAATGGTAGATGAATTTATTACCGGAATAAACCCCAGATTTTTAGATTATATAAATAACATCAACGAATTAAATTTTCCCGAACAGGCGGATGACATTTATAGTTTAATTGATTACTATTCGAGACAAAATCATATTAACCCAATATTTTCGACATTAGAATATTTAGACAAGCCGGAAATGGCAATGATGGCAGAAATGTTAGTGAATTTAACATCATTTAAACAGAAAATTACGAATGAACTTGAAAGTGTAGGTGGACCAATAGATGTCGCCATTATTTCAAAAGGCGAAGGTTTTATCTGGATTAAAAGGAAATATTATTTTGAAGCAGATTTAAATCCACATTATATTGCAAAATGTTATAAATGAAAATGAGGAGAAGATCATGAAACAAAAAACTTACAGATCGTTTTATGAATTCGAAAAAGATATGTTTCCAAATAAATACAAAAAAAGAATCGAAGAAAATGAATCAAAATCAAAAGATTTATTTTCAGCTGTTTTTTTAAGAAGGTAAATTTATTCTGATTAATCGTAATCTGATGATTTGTTCAACTATTTTTAATTTCGTTTCATGATTAATCAAATTTTGAATTGTTTAAATATTATCAAGAAGTTTCAGGACCTTTCCTGCCAACTTCTTCCGCTTCCCCTCATCCGTCATCATCGTATCCAATGCGACAGCTTGAATTCCCATCGCTTCAATCTCCGCAGGATCAATCACATCGTCGCGAATGTCATAAACAAAAACATCAACGAAATCCTGATACAATTCGGCAACGCCTTTTGAAGAAACTTCCAAACCTTTTGCCGCCATCAATTTTCCGGCCGGCCCGCTGACAGGCGCATTTCCAATGATCGGGCTGACAGCAATCACTTTTTTGGTTTTCAAAATCTCTTTGATTTCCGGAAGCGCCAAAATCGGGCCGATGCTTGTCATCGGATTGCTCGGGCCGATGATGACACAGTCTTCTTTCTCCAGCATTTCTTTGGCGGCGGGCGACAATTTTGCATTTTCGGTACCTTCATATTCAAAAGAAAGAATCTCGGGGGCGCCTTTTTTTGTGACCCAGAATTCCTGGAAATGAATTTTACCTTCAGGCGTTTCAATCATGCTGGTGACGGGTTCGTCTGACATCGGAACGATGTTTGCTTTGATTTGAAACTGTTCTGCGATTTTTGCGGTTGCTTCCGTCAGCGTTAATCCGTCTTTCATTAATTTTGTCCGAACCAGATTCACGGCGCGGTCGCGGTCGCCGAGCATGAGAATTTCGTTTTGGCCGAGCGCTTTCATTTGATTGTAAGTGTTGTACGTATCACCGACGATGCTCCACCATTTGGTTTTGTCCAAATTGCCGGCAAAAAGATAGAGAACGGTGTCGATATCGGGGGAGATGAACACTTCCGAAGACCAAATGTCTTCGCCCGTATTGACAATGACAGTGATTTCTTCATCGGGAAGGATTTGACGCAGTCCGTCAATCAATTTCGGGGTGCCGGTTCCGCCGGAAAGGATAATCATAACAAATACCGAGTTTTTCAAATGATTTTTTTCGAATGGTTTTTCAAATGAAGTTTTCAAATGGCTTTTCAAATGACTTTTTCAATAATTTTCATTTTTATTTTTGCAGGAAAAGGTGCTGATTCATTATATATCTTGTACTGATTCTGTACCGATCCTGCACTGATTTTGTTATACCAATCCCGATTCCAAAAGCAAATGAAGTGCCGGAATCGATCCGAGTGAGACAACCGTTGATAAAAATATCGCCGCCGATATGAGTTTTGTATCAAATCCGTATATTTCGGCAAAAATCGCCGGCGTCATCGCAGGCGGCATGCTTGATTCCATAACCGCGACTTTTTTGTCCAAATCCGCGAACGAAAAGAGCGGCGACGCTAAAAGGCCGATTGTCGGGGCAATGATGAGCTGAATCACGGTGACGCCGATTGCCGGAATCATGGCGATTTTCAAGTATTTGCCCGAGAGCGAAACGCCGAGCGAAATCATAATCAGCGGGACAACAACGCCGGCCAGCAAATCCAAAACTGTGGGAATAAACTGCGGAAACATATCCATATTCACGCCGAGCAAAATCAGAACAAGCGAAATCGCCCAAGCAATCGACGGCGGAAATTTCAAAATCTGTTTGAAAACATTCACCTTCTGACCGCTGACTTTCGCGCCCAGGTAGCTTGCCAGCGCGACAACGACAATCAGAGTGGCGACATCGCAGAAAATGGCGCGCGTAAACCCTTCCGTTCCGTAAAAGCCGGTGATGATCGGAAAGCCCATGAAAGCCGTGTTGCCGCAGGCGCAGACCAAAATGAATGCCGCAAGCGATTTGGGCGGCAGTTTAAGCAGTTTTTTGCCGACCAGCCAAGCGATTCCCGCGCAAAGGAAGGAAATGATTAAAATAAAAATTGTCAGCTTCAGAAACGAGCCCAGCTCTTCCGCTTTGACATTGGTCAGCATCGAGTTGAAAACCAATGCCGGCATGCCGACATAAATGACGATGTTGTTCAGCGTGACTTTATCCTTTTCCGATAAAAGCCCGAAATATTTTAAAGCCCAGCCGAGGAGAATCAAGAAAATAATGACAAAAATAATATCCATACAATCATCGCTTTTTATGTCAACTGTTTTTGAATTTTTTAAAATCAACCTGAAATCAATTTAAATAAATTTAATATTTGTCATTTGATTGATTTCTTTATAATTCTTTTGTTTTTAAAAATTAAAATAAAAAAAATCGGGACCGGTTTTTGTTTGTTTCTCAAAAACGGCACAGTTCGCGTGCGAAGATCCGGTTTACGCTTTAACGGCGGTTTTTGCCGGCGCCTCATCCACATGATTGTAAGTGGTGGTTCGAAGCTGCGGCTTTCTTCCGAGCTGTCCGATGCATTCTTCGATTTTTTGCTGCGTCATGTTGGTGCCGTATTTCGATCCCGCCGCTTTTGAGATCGTGTCTTCCATGAGCGTTCCGCCGAAATCGTTTGCGCCCGAGCGGAGGCCGACCTGGCAGAATTTGGCGCCGAGCTTGACCCAGGACACCTGAATGTTGGGCAGCAATTCTTTGAAAAGCAAACGCGGGACCGCATACATTCGAAGGTCGTCCAAACCCGACGCGCCGGATTTGACGATTCCTTTCCGGTAAAGCGGCGTGTTTTCGTGCAAATAGGTGAGCGGGATAAATTCCGTAAAGCCGCCCGTTTCTTTTTGAATGCGCTTGAGGCGGAAGAGATGTTCCACGCGGTCTTCATTGTTTTCAATGTGGCCGTACATGATTGTCGAGGTTGTTTTGATGCCGGCTTTGTGAATGATTTTGATTGTTCTTTCCCATTCCTCGACCGATAATTTGCCGGGGCATAAATTTTTGCGGACATCGTCGACTAAAATTTCCGCGGCGGTTCCCGGGGTTGTGTCCAGTCCGGCCGTTTTGAGCATTTCAACGGCGGTTTTTAAATCGAGCCCTGCGTTTTCGGCGGCCGAATGGATTTCCATCGGGGAAAATCCGTGAATCGTAATTCCGCCGTACGGCGCGGTTTCCTTGCGGATGCTTTGAATCATCTCAACTTGAAGATGCGTGTCGATTTCTTTTCGGATGCCGCCCTGGACACAAACTTCCATGGCGCCGGCTTCTCTTGCGGCCAATGCTTTTTTGCCGACTTGTTCGGGCGTCATGAAATATGCGTTTTCATCTTTTGGTTTTGCTTTAAACGCGCAAAAACCGCAGTTGAGCGTACAGACATTTGTGAAATTTAAATTGGCGTTGATGATGTATGTCACGACGTCGCCGCATAAATCTTTGCGAAGCTCGTCGGCCGCTTTGAGCGTGTCAAAAAGCAGGTCATCATTTTCGAACAATTCCAAGCATTCATTTTTGGACAGTTCCCTGTTTTTCAGTTCAAATACATCCATATAGACACCAAATTCGGTCTTTTGTCTGAACCTATTTAAACCTAATCGGAACCGACGAATCTTTTGGAACCAAAATTTACATTTAAGACGGTAAAATCAGCCAAAATGTAAGATTTTGAGGCGGAAATGACAAATCCTTTTCAAATGCCGTTCCGTTTCAGAACATTTATAAATACGATTTTGGAATTTATTATATTCATCTCTTATCCGGTTATATTGATTCGTATTGATTCTAACTCAATATGATTCTAACTCAATACAATGTAACCCAATACAATGTAACCCAATACAATGTAACCCAATACAATGTAACCCAATACAATGTAAATCGATAATAAGCCGGTCAAAACTGTTGGTAAAATGGACAAAAATGTGATTTTGGATCCGATTCATGGATACATTGAATTTGACAAAATGAAAAGTTCGCTTTTCGACACGCCTCAAATGCAGCGGCTCAGACGCATCAAGCAGCTCGGCTTTTCCAATTTGGTTTACCCGGGCGCCAATCACACGCGCTTTGAACACAGCATGGGCGCCATGCATTTGGCATCGCTTTTTTTGAAAATTCAAAGGGAAAATGAAACCGCAATTTCCGCCGTCTCGGATTATGACGCTCTGGATGAAATTGTCGTTGCCTCGCTTCTCCATGACATCGGCCACGGTCCGTTTTCGCATGCAACGGAAAAGTTGATTGAGCAGTACACCCGTAAAAGTCATGACGATGTCCGCCACATCCTGGCCGAATCTGAAGTCGGCGACGTTCTCAACGAATTCGGTTTTACGCCTTCGCGCATTGCCAAGCACATTTCCGGCGATACGCCGGTCAGCCAGATTCTCAGCAGCGAAATCGATGTCGATAAAATGGATTATTTGGCGCGCGACATGCATTACACGGGCGTCACTTCCGGCAGCGTTGATTACATACGCCTGCTGAATCACCTGGAATATTTTGAAAGCAAATTGGTTCTTGATGCCGGCGCCATCCGCGCCGCAGAAGGCCTATTGGTTTCCCGTTATTGGATGAACGTTTCCGTTTATTATCATCACGTCTCAAGAATTGCCGAAACCATGTGTTCGCGCGCTTGTGCTTATCTTCTTGAAAATCAAATCGTCCGCCCGCAGGAATTTGCGCGCCTGGACGATATCGGCCTCATGTCTATTATGAGAAATGAAGAAGGCTTTGCCGGCGAAATTGCCGCAAGACTGGATGACCGCAATTTATATAAGCGGGCGCTTTACACCGGATACGAAGCCGTCGGCTCCGGCATTTTCGAACAGCGCAAAAACGTCGGCCGGATTGAAAAAGAAATCGCGGAAGACGCTCACGTTGAGCCCGAATATGTAATTATCGATATTCCGTCAAAGCCCGAAATGGCGGAGATGAAAGCACTCGTGATGGACAAAGGCATGAAAAAACTGACCGATGCATCTCTTTTTGTCAAAGATTTGGAACACGTTCAAATTGAGAATTGGAAAATGGGCGTTTTTACGCCGAAAGAGCATTTAGAAGCTGTTTCAAAAGCCGCTTACGACTTTTTTGAAATTGAAACGAAACCGAAAACAAAGCAAATTGCGCTGACAGATTTGTTGGAAAATGACTCACAATAATTGCGGCGAAGCCGCATAAAAATCGCGAAGCGATTTTCTTCAAACGTCTGATGAAGTGCCACCTTTTGAAAAATTCCGAACGCAGTGAGGAATTTTTGCGGAGATGAAAGCACTCGTGATGGACAAAGGTATGAAAAAACTGACCGACGCATCTCTTTTTGTCAAGGATTTGGAACACGTTCAAATTGAGAATTGGAAAATGGGCGTTTTTACGCCGAAAGAGCATTTAGAAGCTGTTTCAAAAGCGGCGTATGACTTTTTTGAAATTGAAACGAAGCCGAAAACAAAACAAATTGCGCTGACAGATTTGTTGGAAAATGACTCACAATAATTGCGGCGAAGCCGCATAAAAATCGCGAAGCGATTTTCTTCAAACGTCTGATGAAATGCCGCCTTTTGAAAAATTCCGAACGCAGTGAGGAATTTTTGCGGAGATGAAAGCTCTTGTAATGGACAAGGGCATGAAAAAACTGACTGATGCATCTCTTTTTGTCAAAGACCTGGAACATGTTCAAATCGACAATTGGAAAATGGGTGTTTTCGCGCCGAAAGAGCATTTAGAAGCTGTTTCAAAAGCAGCGTATGACTTTTTTGAAATTGAAACGAAGCCGAAAACAAAGCAAATTGCGCTGACAGATTTATTGGAAAATGACTCACAATAATTGCGGCGGAGCCGCATAAAAATCGCGAAGCGATTTTCTGCAAACTTCTGATGAAATGCCGCTTTTGAAAAATTCCGAACGCAGTGAGGAATTTTTGCGGAGATGAAAGCTCTTGTAATGGACAAAGGCATGAAAAAACTGACCGACGCATCTCTTTTTGTCAAAGATTTGGAACACGTTCAAATTGAGAATTGGAAAATGGGCGTTTTTACGCCGAAAGAGCATTTAGAAGCTGTTTCAAAAGCGGCGTATGACTTTTTTGAAATTGAAACGAAGCCGAAAACAAAGCAGGTTACGCTGACAGATTTGCCGGAAGACGGCAGCTGATTTGCCGAAAAGCAATAACTGTCGCACTTTTTCTGTTTTTCCTGTTCTCTTTCCTGCTCCGTTTTTTCTGTTTTTTCTCCTGCTTGTTCCGCTCTGCGACTGTCTTTGCACTCTGTTCCTGCCTGTTCTGTTCCGCGACTGTCTTTGCACTCTGCTCCTGCCTGTTCTGTTCCGCGACTGTCTTTGCACTCTGTTCCTGCCTGTTCTGTTCCGTGACTGTCTTTGCACTCTGCTCCTGCCTGTTCTGTTCCGTGCACTTTATTTTCGGTAACAAAATTTTATATCTCTTCATTCCCAATTGTTACACCAATGACTGAAATTCTTTTTGACGATATCGGCAGTTTTCCGCTTCCGCCGGATGCTTCCAAAACGGCGCTCAGCGAAGCCGCTTTCAATCGGGACAATAATGCTTTGCTGTTTCCCGTTCTGAATGAAATCTCGGAATTCAAAGCAAAAGCGGGCGTTCAAATTCCCAATTATTCTCAGGTCAGAGACATGAACGAACAGTTCCTGCGCCCGATATTGGATGAAAATTGCTGCATCGGGCCGTTCAATTTGAAAGAAGAATGCGCCGGAACAATCGAAATGGAAGCTTTGGACCTTTATTGTCAAAAAATGAAAGAAGAAACCGGTGAGAAAACGCCGGTCAGAATGTGTGTCACGGGTCCGACAGAGTTGTATCTCAAAGAATTCGGCGGCGCGTCTTATACCGATATTTATCAGCTGTTTGCAAAAGATGTGAATCTGTTTGTCCGAAACGCCGTCAAAAGCATGAAACACTGCAGAATTGCAGCCGTTTCGATTGACGAGCCGAGTATCGGAATCAATCCCGACCTCGCGCTGCCGGCGGATGAAATTATTTCTGCGCTGAATGCGGCCGGCGCCGATGCGGCAAAGTCCGGCGCCGATGTTGAAATTCATATTCACTCTCCGCTTTATTATGAATTGGCCTGTCAATCCGACACCGTTAATGTCATCGGCATGGAATCAGCGGCAACGCCTTCTTACGCCGACATGATTGACAAAAAAGTGCTTTCGGATTACGACACTTATGTCCGCGCCGGCATTACCCGAACGGATATCTTCAGCATGGCCGGCACATTGAACGAAAAATACGGCGGCAATGTTTGGGACAAGCCCGAAATCATGCAGGAAATCGTAACGGTTATGGAAACGCCCGAAACCGCTGAGAAACGGCTGGAAAAGCTTTTCGGCGTTTTCGGCGACCGTATCAAATACGCGGGTCCCGACTGCGGTCTCGGATCGTGGCCGTCACAGGAATTGGCCGCCGCACTTTTGAAAAACACGAGCATTGCGATTGCCGCTTTTAATGAAAAACACAAGTGAGGCAAATTTATGGCTCAATACCGCCGCAAAAAGAATAAAGATTTAACCAAAAAAATCGCCGAAGAGCGGATTGTCATTCTTTTGGCGCTGGCGGAAGACAATTTTAAAACCCATCCCGACAGAACGAAACGGTATGTCGGTTTGGCGCGCACAATTAGCATGCGCTCTCGGGTCCGGCTGACGCGTGATCAAAAAAGAAGAATCTGCAAACACTGTTACAGCTGGCTGGTTCCGGGAAACAACTGCCGAATCCGGCTCAAAGGCAGCACGGTGCTGACCGCCTGCCATGTTTGCGGCAAAATGAGTTATTATCCGTATTATGAGCGGCCTGATGCGGAAAAAGAAACGGAAGGCCAAAAGGAACTTAAAAGGAATACAGAAGCGGAAATCAAAGTGGAAACCAAAACGGGAATCGAAGCGGAAATCAAAGCTGGAATCGAAGCTAAAACCGAAATCGAAACAGAAACTGAAAATTAATTCTTCTGTGTTTTATGTTCGTGAAACGCGCCGTTATAATATACAAAAACCGTCACGCTTTCTCCTTTCTCAAATGCGCGGATTTGTTTGTCGTAAATTTTCGGAACGTGTTTGAGCTTATTTTTTTCAAAATGTTTTGAAACGGCTTTCAGGAATTCGATTTCCTGGTTGATATAACCCGATTCGTATTTTTTTGTAATTTCAAAAATTTCGGCGGCCTCTTCATCGGGGATTTCGGCGCCGTACAAACCGTGTTCATTGAGGCCGCTGATTTCGCGCCAGTCATACAAACCCGAATCGTCCTCTTCTCTGTGAATCATGTACGGATAAACGCGGCAGATCAGCGGGCGCTTTTCATAAATTTTACAGCGGCTGTTTTCTAAAAAAATACAGCTTCCGGCTTCGTCATTTTGCGTTTTCAAGCTGTAGCCGGAAACATAAAACCGGCCTTCCCGGTCGCAGAAATCAAAATAAGGCGACGGCTTTAAAGCATCCGGATTTAATGATGAAACGCGGGAGACATCTTCTTCAAGCAAATAAACATGATCGTTAAACGCGCGCGTGCAGCATTTACTGCAAAAATCGCATTCGAATCCGACGTCTTGAACAACTTCCAAGAAACGGGATTTCGGATATTCTTTGAGCGCGTTCGCTTCATCTTTGAAATATTCCAAATCCGAATCCGCTTTTTTCATGAACGAAAAACAGTTTATTTCATTTTAAAGTTAATGTTTGAAAACGCGGGGTCATTTTCGGTTCGTTTTTGAAAATCGTGTTGCTTCGCGCGCGGCGCGGCAGCGGGGCAAAACGTAAGGTTTATATTTGTAAAACTGTGTTATAGTCAAACCTTAAAGATTACGATTTTTTTCTAAATCTTATCTTCATAACATTTATTATAATTGTTCGGATTTCTCGGCGGCAATCCGAAGTCATCGAATAATATCTCGACTGATATTATTTTTGTAAAATTCAAATTTAGCATTCATTATTTATTAATCAACCAAAAGGAAATATTAAAAGAAAAGGAGGACTGATTATGGGCAAGACAGGAAGTATTGTTTGGGTCAGAGTTAAAGGAAGAAAAGGAAACGCAAAGAAAGTCGAAAACGGATTGAGCGCAAAAGCACACCCGGGACCGGCACAGAGATTCACTTCTTCCGGACACAAAAGAAGATACATGAAGAGATCCCCCAAGGCTCTCGCAAAATAAGTGTGAATTGTTTTTTCAATTCACTTTTTTTCATTTTAAACTTTTTTAAAAATAAAAAGACCAAGCATTCAAGCTTGGCGGCTGTTTTTTCGGTTTGTTTTTGACTGCTTCAAGTTTTCCGTTGCCTGTCTGAGTTTTCCTTTCACTGTGCGGCGGTCGGGTTTTTCGGAATCTGCTTCCGAATTTGAAGTGCTTTGCATTTTTTGAGCTTCTTCATTTTTTCTGAGACAGCGTGAGTGACGGCACACAACGGATGCATTTTCGGAGTTTTCATTTTTGGAAGATGCGTTTTTAGAATCCGGAATTCGGGGCGGTGACTCGCGAAGCAGTTCGTCGGGAAGCACGATGTCATCGGCGCAATACACAAAGTAATAAATTGTCTTGTACAAAAATTCGACAATGGATTGGGAAATATAATGCGCTTCAATCTTTTTATCTTCTTTTCGGATGGCAAGCGCTTTTCCGCAGTCTGAAATGACAACGGCGCTCTGGTTGACCAAATGACTTTCTTCCAATTCTTTTAAAATCGGTTTGACATTTTCGGGATATAATGTCAGCGGGAGCGTTATGTCATAATCCTCCGTGCTGTTCACTAAAATTAAGATATTCACTCTTTTCTTTATGGAAACAAGTTCGCTTTCAATATCTTTTAAAATTTCCGGAGAGCGGGAGAGAATAATCAGGTTCTGATTGGTTTCGTCAAAAACCTCGTTCAGTTTTTTGCGGACCGTCCATTCACTGCGCAGGTATCGAATGGAAACGATTTCGTCCGATTCGTCTTCAAAAAGGTGGACGTCCATCTCTTCAAAAGCTTTGGAAATGTCATCCGCGGTTTTTTCATAATCTTCCCGAAGCATCTGAACCAAATCTTCGGGATCCGTGGGTTTATAATGAATCGGCGTCCCGCGAAGTACTTCTGCGTACCGTTTGCTGACAAGATTGTCTAAGACTTCGTAGAGTTTGGCGCGCGGAATGTCTGTGAAATCATGAAGTTCGCGAACGCTCGGCTCTTGTAAAAAAACAAGGCCGATGTAGGCTTTCGCTTCGTTTTCGGAAAGCCCGAATTTTTTCAGGTTTGGAACCAAATCTGTGTTTACCATTGAAAAGCAGCTCCTGTTTGAATTAAGCAATATTTTGTTTTTGTTTTTGTTTTTGTTTTCATTTTTATTTTTGTTTTTACCGTTTTTATTTTTAACAATTTTTGAAAAGTGAATACAGTTTTTAAAATTTGTTACTCTGAAAGTGACAACAACATTTATATATCTTCCTGAAATATTACCGTTTGCTAAAATTTGTTACTCTGAAAGTAACAACATTTTATAACTTCTTCTCTAAAAAGAGTTAAGAGACTGCAAAATGAAATGCAGGCCTAAAACGAAATGGATTTAATTTCCTTCAAAAACACGGTTCAAAAACGAATTCTAACGAATTCTAAATCAAACCCCAATAAACCATCAAAAACAACCCAAAATCAAAACCAACCACAAAAACAATCAATTAAAACCAACCAAAACCCAAAAAACCAACCAAAAAACCAAAATCCAAACCCAAAAACCTACCCAACAGTAAACCAAAAACAGCAAGAACCAAAAAACGGCTGAAGGAAATTAAATTCAATTTTTTAAAAATAGAAAAAGATATAACTTAAAGAGCGTTTCAAACGGTAATTTAATAAATTATATTTAATGCAAAAACAATTCAAAGATTAATTTAAACATTAATTCAAAGATTAATTCAAACATTGTTATGATGCAAAATATTTTCATATGAAATAATGTCAAACAATTTCAGATATTGTTAAAAAATGCAAAACAATTCAAAACTATTCAAAACATTTGTGAAAAACAAAAACAGTTTAAATCGATTTGCAGAGTAATATATTTTATATTTTAGTCGAGGATTTTTATGTCTTTATCAAGCCTTTTTGAAAAAATGGGAAAATTTGCGGACTCTAATCGCTGGCTTGTTTTCATCGGCTTCATTGTTTTAATTTTAGTGGCCGTTTACGGCGCGACCGGAATTACGATGTATTCCGGCATGGACACTTATATCCAAAAAGATTCCAAAATGTATCAGGATCTGGACCAATACACGCGTATGTTCAGTGAAGAGTCGATCGTTATCATGGTCGAGGGCGCGAATGTCCGGGATCCTGCTCTTTTAAAAGCGAGCGATCGGCTTGAAAGTATGATGGAAAATGTCGCCGGCGTCAATTCGGTTGTCAGTCCGGCAACGATAATTAAAGCAACCAATGAACAAGTAACGGGGCGGTCGGAAATTCCGTCTTCTATTGAGGAAGTCGAAACACTGATCAGCTACAACCCCGGCGTTTACGAGCAATTAATTTATGATGACACACACTCGTTGATTTTAATCAGCTACGGAAACATTTCCGAAGAACAGAAAGCGGATATTTTGGCGGCCGCGAAAGACGCCGTCAATTTTGCTTCTTTCCCGCCCGGGTATAATTTAATTGTGACGGGAAATGCGGCGCTGACGGGTGACATGAATGTTGAAATGTCCGGCAGCATGGTTATTTTGTTGGCGCTGGCCGTTTTGCTGATGGTTGTTGCGCTCGGCCTTGTTTTCAAAGGCGTCCGCTGGAGACTTTATCCGCTGGTCGTGGTTATTTTCGGCCTGATTTACACGTTCGGCTTCATGGGACTCGCTCAAATTAATATGACGATGGTCTCAATAGCGGCGTTTCCGATTCTCATCGGCCTCGGCATTGACTACGCGATTCAATTCCATAATCGTATGGAAGAAGAACTTCGAAGGGCTGATACCCGCCGCGAAGCGGTCATCTCTACTTTTAAATACACAGGTCCGGCCGTTTTAACGGCATTATTCGTGACTTGCATCAGTTTCGTTTCGCTTTTGACATCCTCGATTCCGATGATTCAGGATTTCGGAAAACTGCTGATTATCGGCTGTATCGGCTGTTATACGGCAGCTCTGTTTTTCGGGACGATTTCCCTTTATTTCATGGACAAGCTGTCCGAACGCGTTCATAAAAAAGAAGAAGAAACCGGCAAAAAATCAATCTTCAGCCGTGTTTTCCCGGCTTTGGACAGACACAAAGTCACTGAAATTGAATCCGCGGATTCGACAAGCAATATTATTACATCCACTTTGAACAAAGTCATCGACTTCACGCTCCGGCACAAGAAAACGATTTTCATTGTGGCGGTTGTCACCGGTGTTTTAGGCGTTTACGCGGATTCGACAATTCCCGCAGAAACCGATTTCAAAACTTACATGCCGCAGGATATGCCGGCGCTCGTTGATTTCTATCACATGAGCACGGTTATGGGCGGATCGGATACGATTAATATTATGGTCCAAACGTCGGACATCGCATCACCTTATGTTTTGAAATGGATGGATGAGTTCGGGGCGTATCAGACGATAAATCAGGATTACGTTTACGGTGCCGACAGTTTGGCAAATATTGTCAAAGATTACAACAACGGCGAAATCCCCGATACAAGAGAAGAAATCCAGGCAATTTACGATCAGCTTCCCGACGGCACGATGGAACAGTATTCATACGGCAATTCGATGCTGCTTCTGAATCTGGATGCCGGATCGGCGGTCAGTGATTTGCCGATGGACGGCGTAAAGACGCTGGTTGCAATCATCGACGAAGATCTGACATGGCATCAGATGCCGCCCGGAACAACGGCAACGATTACGGGCGCAACGGTCCCGTACACGGAACTTTTGGACTCGCTTCTCTCCGGCCGCGTTCAGCAGACATTGCTCGGCGTGTTCCTGGTTTTTGCCGCGCTCCTTCTGATTTACAGAGACATTTA
This sequence comes from Methanimicrococcus hacksteinii, assembly GCF_032714515.1. Classification (NCBI taxonomy): domain Archaea; kingdom Methanobacteriati; phylum Methanobacteriota; class Methanomicrobia; order Methanosarcinales; family Methanosarcinaceae; genus Methanimicrococcus; species Methanimicrococcus hacksteinii. The sequence goes on from NZ_JAWDKC010000015.1 coordinate 58,782, forward strand.
CAAGGCGCTCGGTCCCGTTCTGACGATTGCGCTCGTGATCGGCTGGTCCGGTCTTGTGATGTATGCTTTCAATATCGTTTACACGCCGATGACGGCTGTTATGGGATGTATGATATTGGGCGCGGGATCGGAATATTCGATTCTCTTGATGGAGCGTTTCTACGAAGAGAAAGGTCACGGTCTGCCGGCAACGGATGCCATGAGAACGGCTGTGACGAACACAGGTATTGCTTTGGTCGTTTCGGGAACGACGACAATTTTCGGGTTCCTGGCATTGACGGCATCGGCATTCGGCATCATTTCCAGTTTCGGTCTGGTGACGGTGATTAACATGCTCATGACGCTTCTGGCTTCATTTGTTGTGTTCCCGCCGCTGATGCTGACGTTTGACAACTTAAGAGAAAAAGGTTTCAAACAAACAATCGGCGACCTGAAAGATTCATTATTTTCAATTTTCAAAACAAACAAGAAAACGGAGATGATTTAAATGAGCACGATTCGTGAAAATCAAAATCATCCGGCAAATATCGAAAAATTAAGAGGCTACGGCACAATGAACAGACAAAATGAAAAGACAAGCCGAAGCAAAACGCAGTCATCCAAATTCTGCTGTTTGATTGCCGCGGCATTTATATTAATTTCCATTTGCAGCCCCGCCGCCGCTGAAAGTTTCATCCCTGTCATGGGATCGGACACGCTTGACTATTACGTCGGCTACGGCGAGCCCGAAATCACCGGCGCGCTGCGCGGCAATCAGGAATTCAAAAAAGGCGAAACCGCATCGGTTCAAATTGCCGTTGCCAACAAAGGACTGCTGGAAAAAGTGGTGTACAGAGAATATGTTATCGCTTCGACGATGAACATCTCAGAATTATACTATGAGACAAATGAGACATATCCGGTGGGCCATCCGCAAGAAGGTGACCCGATATATGCGTGGGGAAATTTCATCTCGCTGGAAAATTACGGAACTTACTTAGGTGAATCCGCTGACATGAACCAACAAAACACATTAGCGCAAACGGAAATGATGATTGAGGCGAACCGAATCAACGCGCAGTCTCTGAATATGAAATTTGTTTGCGACAGTCCGTATATCGAAGTCGATAACAGCGGCGATTACAAATATCTGAGCAGTTTGAACAGCGGCTCTTACAGTGTTGTGTCCGTTCCGGTTAAAATCAGTCCGAATACGCCTGCCGGGGAATATATGGTCAACATGACGGTTGATTACAAGTATCCTTCCAACGCGAAAATGATTAAAGCGGGTAACGGAACCGACGGTTTTACGACTTTCCTTTATTCCGATTCTTATGTCCAGGAATATGAAACGCGCCAAATTGTCATACAAATCCCGATTCATATTACAAGCGGCGCTGTTTTTGAAGCAACGGAAATCAACGGCACAATCACGGCCGGAAAGACGAAGACGGTTGCTGTGACATACACGAACATCGGCGACGAGACGGCTTACGATGCGGAATCCAAGCTCAGCTTAATGCACCCGCTCAGCTCAACCCGAAACAAAGGTCTTTTGGGAGATGTTGCGCCGGGCGAGTCCGTCACGATTGAATATCCGATTACGGCTCACGGGTCGGCCATGGAAAAAGCCTACGGTGTGAATTCCGATGTCAGATATTATGACGACGAAGACAAATTGCAGATCGCGCCCGCAATTAAACTGGATATGCAGATGGTGAATCCGTTTACCCTGTTCACGTTTAAAAATGCGTTAATCGGCGTGCTGCTTCTTGTTGCAGTGTCTCTTCTTTATGATTACTACAAAGGAAGCAAGAAAAAAGGCGGCAAACGGGAAGAATCCGAAACGGGCGTCATCAAATCCGATGAGGTGTGATTGGTGATTTCCATAAATTGAAAATTGACTGTTTGTCAAAGACTGAAACGGAATTTATCCAGATTTATGAAAAATTATCAATTATTGGATTTATGAAAAATTATCAATAGGATTTATCGAAAATTATCAATTATTGAATTTATCGAAATTGAACTTGAAAATATATCAGAATCTTTCAGAAGTAAAAATAAAAAATTGTGATCTTTATGTTGAAAAATGTTAAAAAATATATGACTGTTGCCGTTTTGGCAATTTTTGTCCTCAGCGCGGCAGCGCCGATGGCTTTGGGCGCCGCGGCAAACCAAACCTACTACGGAAGCTTAGGCAGCAACTACTATTCTTTCTACGGCGAGCCTGACATTCATGTCAGCGTTCAGGGCAACGGCGAATATTCCCGCGGCCAGACGGCAACCGTTCCGCTGACGCTGTCCAATCACGGCGTCATTGAAGGATTTAAAACCGAAAATGAAGTGAAAGATCGGGGAAGCAATGTCGACAAGCAATTAAACGCAACTCTTCAGCAAATGGAACTTGAAAACATCAATACCATTTTAACCGCTGTCGGCGTTACGGCATCGCTTGAATCCGACGTTTCCGGAATTACCGTCAAAACAGGCTCTCAGGAAGCCGGAAGTTTGACCTCGGGCGCAACGTCCAATCCGCTCAACTATTACGTTGACATCCAAAAAGATGTTCCCGCCGGGGAATATGAATTGACTTTGAACGTGACTTTCAAGCATTTGAGAAATGTGATTTATGATGCCGACGCCATCGAAAGCGTTGCAGGCCTTGCAGGCATCCGCAACTTAAACGCTTCTTACTGGTACAATGAAAATGTGAGCCAGAAGATTCCCGTCACCATCAAAGTGAAAGAAGCAACAAAGTTTGAAATCGTGAATGTGGACCATTCTTTGTCTGCCAAGAACGACGGCATGCTTTATGTGACTTACAAAAACAACGGCGAAGAAATGGCAAAAAGCGCATTCGTCCGCTTGAGCACGGCAACACCGTTCAGTACGACGGACGACCAGTCTTATCTCGGAACCGTGAATCCCGGGGATGAAGTGACGGCCGCCTTTAAAATCAGCGTTGATGAAGATTCCGTCATCTTTGACAAACTTTACGCAATCAACAGCGAGATTTTGTATGAAGACAATTACGGCCACCAGCAAATCACCGACGCTTTGAAAGTGGAAGTGCAGGTTGCGGAAACACCATTTTGGACAACGGCGACGATTCTTATTGCAGTCATTGTGATTTTGGTTGTTTTGGCCGCCGGCTATTATTTGATCATGTCCCGCAAATACAAAAAGGAAGGACTTGACAAAAAACCGTTTGACGGCGTCCGTGAAAAACTTTCCGGCGACAAAAAAGAATAATGAACGGCAACTGCCGATTCATTATTTTCATTTTTTTTAAATTTATTTTTTGCGTTTTTACACTTTTATTCTTTTTTTTTTTTTCAAAAGTTTATTTTTGCACTTTAAACGCTTTTCATGTTGTTTCCATTGGCATTTCCCGTCATTGAAACTGTTTGCATTTTGATTTGTCCGTCAATGAAGTTGTTTTCATTTTGGTTTGCCTGTCAGTGAAGCTGTTTGCATTTGGAACTGTTTGACATTGGTGTTTACTGCATTGGTGTTTGCCGCATTGGCATGCATCTCACTGTTTCCGCATGCGCCCGCTTCTTTTTATCACATCCGCTCGCTCTCGCGAGCGTGGGCACAGATTACCTTGCCGATTCTGTTTGCCGCCGCCGGGCGATTCCGTCAATACAGTTGCATATTTGCTGGCCTGTTCCCTTCGTCCTGCTTCCTTCAGCCGTTTTTCTGCGCCGCCGCGCGCGAGCCGCACAAATTTTTAAAAATGAAACAAAACCGAATCCCGTTTTTTCGGTTAAAATTCAAAAAGTCCGGTCACAATTCTATCTCTACGTCATAGATTTTGCTCGGAATTTCTTGGTGTATTCTCCAAAACGGTTCTTCGCCGTAAATTTCAATCAGCTTTTTCGTTTTCTTGGGAACGGTTTTCGGGCCGAGGACAAATCCGGGTTTGTCGGGGTCGTCAACGTAATCGGTTTCCATCAAAAAACGATTTCCTTGTTCCAGCGCGATTTCTATGTTGTCTTTGCCGGCGGGAATGCTCGGATAAATGCCGAACGGCTCGGCGGCGGCAACCAGCGGCGTTGCATGATGGTTGACAACCCTTTCCGTGCTGATTCCTGCGCTTCGTGCGATTTCCGCGATGTTTTGAATGCTCTCGGGCGTCATGTCTTCGACATGGAGCTGGACGGCGCATTTTAAATCACGGCCGAGACTGAAAACACGGCTCATGACTTGGTCGGAAGCTTCCCGTATTTCGGGCGCAACGGGGAAATGCGGGCGGCCGCTTTTTAAACCGACGGCTTTTCCTTCGCGAACGTAAGAGGCGGCAATCTCAAATCCGCCGCACATGATTTCAACGGCTTTGCCAATTCCGTTTTCTTCGGACAAATAAAGAATGTCGACCGGATGAATGCCGAGGACGGGAAATGCGGTGACGCCGGTTTCATTGATTTTTCCGGCGGTTTCAACGGTTTGGTCGAATACGATTCTATAATCTTCCGGCTTTTTCACGGAAACGCCGAGATGGCGGCTCGGAAGCGTGACCAGAAACATATGTGTGCCGCCGGCATTTTGGAAATCGCGGACGGCATCCAACCCGCGGCCGCGGTTCATATCAATGTGAATGTGATTATCCGTTATCGGAAGCTGAGACATTATGATTTTCCCGGTTTTGAGTCAATTTTGATTCGGCTGAATTAAATATTTATTGTTGTCTTTTCATTTTATTTTTATAAAAGATTTTCATCAGCAAATTTGCATTTTGCAATTTTACATATATCTGCAATTTTCTGTGATTCTTCAAAACGTGATATCATGAAAACATCAAAAACAATCGGAAGGCTGACTTTGGTTTTGGAAGGACAGGATGTCGGCAATGATTTACTGGTTACGCTGACGGGCGGAAAAGCCCACATCGGTGCCGCAGCACTTGCTTATCCTGATAAGGAGACGGGCAGAATTACGGCATCGGTCATGTCCGCGCCCGGCCACAAAGAAGAAGAAATTGCGCTTTACGGCGCCAAAACCATCAGCAAAGAAACGAATAAAACGGTTTTGTTTGCGGCCGGCATTCATTTGGATGACATTTCCGCCGAAGAAATTGAAGAAATTGAAAAAGCATGCATGGAAATGATTCAAAGCTGTTTGAAAAATTTGGATTAATGATTGATTCGATTGATTAACGATTAACAATTCACGGATATAAGATTAACAGATTAACAGATTAACAATTCACGAGTTAAGATTAACAATTCACAATTCACGGGTTAAGATTAACAGATTAACAATTCACGGGTTAAGATTAACAATTCACAATTCACGAATAAAGATTAACGGTTAACAGATTAACGATTAAATTCGGATAAAAACGGGGAAAAAACATGGAAAAAAGCATGGAACTTATTATCGGAATCAGCGGCGCTTCAGGTGCCGGGTACGGCATTCGCCTGCTTGAAATTTTAAAAGAAACGGATATTCAAACGCATTTGATTATGACAAAGGCGGCCGAAGAGATTATTCGGACGGAAACGGATTATGATCCTGAAAATATTCGAAAGCTGGCGGATTTTGTCTGGGATGAAAAGGATTTTTCGGCTCCGATTGCCAGCGGATCTCATAAGGCGGCGGGCATGATCATTGCGCCCTGCAGTATGAAAACGCTCGGCCAGGTGGCAAACGGCATTTCCGACAATTTGCTTGTCCGCGCGGCGGATGTTTGTTTGAAAGAAGAACGGAAATTGATTCTGATGGTTCGGGAAACGCCGCTCAGTTTGATTCATTTGGAAAATATGGTTGCCGCCAAAAAGGCCGGCGCAACAATTATGCCGGCAAGCCCGGGATTTTACAGCCGGCCGGAAACGATTGATGATTTGTACAATATCATGGCGGGACGCGCTTTGGATTTGGCGGGCATTGAAAATCATGTTTACAAACGCTGGAAAGATGATGAATAATCCGGAAATGCGGTTTGAAACAAAAAAACATTATCGGGATTCTATTATGAAATCAAAATCTATATAAATCAAAAAGTGTTTTTATGTTTCCTCTGCTTTCGGCAGAGAAAACAAAATCATGTAATCACATCGGGATAGTAGGGTAGCTTGGTCCATCCTCGAGCGTTTGGGACGCTTGGACCGCGGTTCAAATCCGCGCTATCCCATAAGATTAAAATATCAACAAATTCTTTAATCATTCCCGAAAAATCTCGTTTATTCATTTTCAATATGGGATAGTAGGGTAGCTTGGTCCATCCTCGGACGTTCGGGACGTTCGGACTGCGGTTCAAATCCGCGCTATCCCATTTCATTCATTTTATGTTTTTGTTTATCATGGTTTTATTTATTATGTTTTTATGTCTCTGCTTTTATGTTTTTGAATGGATACATATTTTGAAATTCATCATTTTATTTTCCGTTTTTTAATCCTATATTTATATTTATTCATTTTTGAATTGTTTTTTTTGTTTTTTCATTGTTTTTTAATTTGTCTTTTTTAGATTCTCTTGTTATTGTTTATTTGTTCTCTCTGTCGATACGCATTTTTATATTTATCATAAAATATGATTTTTTGGATCCAATTTCGTATTATGTTTCGAAATATATAGAATATGTCGCAAAGATATATATCTCGAAATGTGATTGATTAATATGTCTGAGAAAAAAGTTTGAGAATCAGTGTTTTGTTCAGGATTGATTCAAAAAATGATTTTTAAACTTGATTCAGAAGACAACCATTTACAAATTAAAATATGAAGAAAAAACAAAAAAATAGAAAATTTTTCCGCAATAAATCAGGTGGTATAAAATGGCTTCTCAAAGCTATATTGAATTTAATAACGGTGCCAAATGTCCTGTTGAAAACTTTAAATTACTGAATGCAAAAAACAGTGAACAGCAGTTAATTGATGAGAACGGAGATGTTGTCAGTCTCCATATTCCCGAAACTTTGAAAGTCAAATTCGAAATGGATTTAAGCGAAAAAGAAGCCGAAGAAATCCTTTCGTTATTAAACAACGGTCATAATTTCACGACAGTCCATTATGATCATGACGCTGAATTGGAAAACGGTGTCGGGTATGGAAATTGCCATGCGCTCGTCGTCAATAAAGATCCGGCCTCCAAAAAAGCATACGTTGTCTGCAACTGGCCGTTTACGGAAATGAATATCTTAAATATGTAAGAATTTTCAGAATATTTTAAACACTTAAAAACGGTTTATGTTGTTTTATGTTAAGTGTTTAAAATATAATACTTTTTAAATTCGTCATCGAACTGCAGGATAAATTTTAAATTTTAATGAAATTTTATTCTGCAGCTCGGGATTTTATGTTTTTTTAATTTGGAAATATTTTTTGTGTTTATTCGAAGGAATCATCAACCATTTTAATTAATCAATTATTATATTATTGTTGATATCTAGTTTGAATGAATTAAAAATTCTTAAATACAAAGACGTTAGAGTATTAACTAATAGAATCTGGTAAGCCACTCACGGAAGTTTATCAGGTCATCTCGGATTTGCCAAGTAATATTTAGTATTATTTGGCAAATTCAAATATTTTATTCGATTAACATGCAGCAATATGATAAAATTCCGCTTTCTGTTTCAGAACAAATTAATAAATTAGAACGAAAAGGAATGGTTTTTAAAAATGCGGCAGAAAAAGAATTTGCAGAATCTTTTTTGACTCATAACAGTTATTATCGCTTGAGCGGATATGCTTTTTCATTTAAAGATTATAAAAATTCCGGACAACCTTTTTTACCCGGAACTGATTTTGAAAGTGTGTTTAATTTATACTTATTCGATTCTGAACTTCGTTTATTATTAATGAAAGCAATCAGCAAAATTGAAATTGCATTTCGGACTCAAATTATAAATGAATATTCAACAGCACATACAGGACATTGGCATTTGAATTCAACTCTTTTCAAAAAATCCGTAATTGTAAAAAAAGGCGGAATAAAAGACAAAAAAATATGCATTTATGTTGATTACTATTCAGATTTTTTAAATAATCTGCTGAGAAGTATGGATCGAAGCAGAGAAGAATTTCTCATTCATTATTACAAAAAATATGATTATCCAGAAATTCCTCCAAGTTGGATGTGTTTAGAAACATTAAGCTTTGGAGATCTTTCGTTTTTGTATAAAAATTTAGATGAAACAGAAGGGCCTAAAATTAATGTTGCAAAACATTTTGGTTTAAAAACCACTCATCTCATGAGTAAATGGATTCATAATATTCATATTGTAAGGAACATTTGCGCTCATCATGGCAGATTATGGAATAAATCTATACCTGTGGATATTTTAAATCCGATAAGTATTGAGCAAAATGTTGTAAATCCGTTTGTTAATGTCATCCATCAAAACCCACGCAATAGATCTCGATTATATTCTTCTATATGCTGCATTCAATATTTACTTGACATCATTGAAAAAGATAATAATTTTCGAGACGAACTTAAACAATTGATGATTAAATTGCCGGCTTCGAAAAGAGGAGAAATGGGATTTGTAAAAAACTGGGATAAGGAGTTCTTTTGGAATCTAAAATAATATAGTAAAATTGTTTTTAAAAAGTTTAAAAGTTTTTTAATTACATGGCATTTGATTCTGCTCATATGCCATGCAATTGAAAAGCCGAAACGGCTTTTTTTTCTGCACATTATTTCTGTGCGCGGAAGTATTTGCGGACATCGAATGTGTATTCGGATTCTGCAAAGCTGCTTTCGCTCGTTTTAAATCGAAGTTCTTCACCTTCGAAAAAGTCTTCTTCAAACATTTTATCACCTTTTTATATCCCTTATGGGATGCGGGCTTTTGCGGTTTTCACCGGCTTATTTGTTTTTTTCGATACCTGCTGCATTGAAAATGCAGAATACCTGTTTGTGAAATATTAATAAACTATTTTTTACAAACAGATATATTATAATCCTTATAAAATATGTTTGAGTATATAAATGTATTTGAAAAAAAGGATGAAAAGACAGTTTACTCTATTTCCCGTGAAATGTTTCAAAATTATTCCGAAATGTCCGGCTTTATTATTTTCAGACCCGAAATCAAAACAATCGATTTCGGGACTTTTATTCAAAGAAAAAGCCGTTGGGGGGACTTGAACCCCCGGCCTGCTGATTACGAATCAGCCGCTATACCGCTAAGCCACAACGGCGCTTTTTTGATTCCGTTTTTTAAAATCTCAAAAAGAGAGTTTGTAAGTGTTCTTTAAAATATTTAAAGATTCTTTTTGAATCTTCTTTTTACTTTCTTTTTGAATCATCTTTTTACTTTTTTTCATTTTTTTTCATTTTTCTTTACTCTTTTTTCATTTTTCTTTTTTAAATTTCTTTTTTTAAGATTCATTCCGCTGAAATTTTTCATCTGAAACATTAATTTAATAAGCCAAACTGTATTATGCTGAAATATTCAAATCATTTAATTATTGAAAAATTATCAAATCAAGAACAGGTGTTAAAATATGGCATTCAAATCTCTCGGCCCGTCAACGGCGGCATTTCCGACACCCTCCTGGGTGATCGTTACGTATGACAAAAATGAACGCGCAAACGCAATGACTGCAGCATGGGGCGGCATTGTTAATTCCAATCCTCCGTCCGTTGCCGTCGCTGTTCAGCCGGGCAGATACACTTATGAAAACATTCTGGCCAAAAGAGAATTTACCGTCTGCATTCCCTCCGAAGAATACGCAAAAGAAACCGATTATTTCGGAATCGTTTCCGGAAGAGATGCCGATAAAATCGCCGAGGCAGGGCTGACGGCAGAGCGCGCGGAAAAAGTCAACGCGCCGTACATCAAAGAATTTCCGATGCATTTGGAATGCAAATTGACCGACCGCATGAATCTCGGATCCCATTTCGTTTTAATCGGACAAATCGTTGACATCAAAGCCGATGAAACCGTCTTGGATCACAAAGACAGCATTGAAATCCAAAAATTAAAACCGATGGTTTATTCCCCGACAGACCGGAGTTATTACAAAGTCGGCGACGAAATCGGCAAAGCCTTCTCAATCGGCCGGGAAATCAAAGACAAAGAATGAACACACATTCAAAATCATCAAAATTAAAAAAATCAAACCTATCAAAATCAAAATTAAAAAATCAAACTTATCAAAATTAAAATATTTAAAAAATTAAAATTATCAAGAGGGAGAATCATGGACCCCGAATCGATTTATAAATCCGTTGTCGAAAAAGACAATAAATACGTCATGCCGACATACGGGCGCAAGCCGCTTCTCTTTACGGGCGGCAAAGACTCAACGCTTATTGATGTTTTCGGCAAAGAATATCTTGACTGCGTTTCCGGAATTGCCGTTAACGCAACAGGATATTCCAATCAAAAACTCATCAACGCAATTAAAGAGCAGGCAGAACAGCTCATTCATATTTCCAATTACTATTACAACATTCCGCAGGCAAACGCGGCCGAAAAACTGGTGCAGATTACGGGCCTTTCCAAAGTCTTTTTCTGCAATTCGGGGGCGGAAGCCAATGACGGCGCGATGAAACTTGCGAAATTGCATACGAAAAAGAACAGTTTCATTTCCACCAACAATGCTTTCCACGGCCGTACCATCGGTTCGCTCGGCGCGACGGCAAATATCAAATACCGCGACCCGTTCGTCCCGCTCGTCAAGCCGGCAAGCTTTGTCGAATACGGCGACGCGGCGGCGATTGAAAAAGCGGTGACCGAAGATACGGCCGGCGTCATCTTAGAACCGATTCAAGGCGAAGGCGGCGTTCACATTTCCAACACCGAATATCTCAAAGAAGTGCGCGAAATCTGCGACAAAAAAGATCTCGTCTTAATCTTTGACGAAGTCCAAACCGGGTTCGGACGTACCGGAAAATGGTTCTGCAAAGACCATTACAACGTTCAGCCCGACATCCTGACAATGGCCAAAGCAATCGGGGGCGGTCTCCCGATGGGCGCGATTGCAGCGCGTGACGGGCTCGCGTTTGAACGCGGCGAACACGGCACAACTTTCGGCGGCAGCCCGCTCGTCTGCGCGGCATCTCTTGCCGTTATGGAAACCATTGAAGAGCATAAGCTGCTTGAAAACGCGGCGAATATGGGGAAATATTTCCTTGAAAAATTATCGCAAATGAAGCGCAGCGACGTTGTCAATATCCGCGGCGTCGGCCTGATGATCGGCATTGAATTGGATCATGAATGCGGCTACTTTATGGATGCCGCCGCTGAAAAAGGCGTCCTTCTCAATGTGACCGCCGGAAATGTCGTCCGTCTGCTTCCGCCGCTTACAATTCAAAAAGATGAAGTCGACCGCGTTGTCGAAGTCATCGAATCAATTCAAACTGTTCAAAAATCCTGATCGGAGAAAATGTCATGGCCCGAAAATCAAAAGAAGCGTACGCTTCTTTGCTGAAAGACTCCGTTTCTAACGTTCCCGAATACGTTCCCGGAAAAACAGCTTCTCAAATCGCCGCCGAATACGGGTTGGACCCGGGTTCACTCATTAAATTGAACGCCAATGAAAATCCGCTCGGCCCGCCCGACTCGGCTGTTTCGGCGATTCAGAATGCTGCGAAAGATGCTTCTCTTTATCCGACGGCGGATGCTTCAAATCTCCGCAAAGCGCTTTCGGGCTACACCGGATTTCCGGTTGAAAACATCGCGGCGTCCGGCCCCGGAATGGACAGCCTGATTGATGCGCTCAATAAGCTTTTTGTCGGCGAAGGTGATGAAGTAATCGTTCCCGTGCCGACTTTCACATATTACGGCATTTCTGCTTCCGCTGTCGGCGGAACATCGGTTGATGTTGATTTGAACGAAGATTATTCATTGAACACGGATGCGGTTTTAAAAGCCGTTACGGACCGGACAAAAATCATTTGGCTTTGTTCGCCGAACAATCCGACCGGAAATGTTGTCTCCGCTTCCGATATCCGGAAACTGGCGGAAGAGACGAATGCAATTATTTTCATTGATGAGGCTTATGTCGAATTTTCGGAAGCCGGCAGTTTATCTTCTTTAATTCGGGAATATGACAATATTGTTATCGGCCGGACATTTTCAAAAGCGTTCGGGCTGGCCGGAATGCGTCTCGGCTATGTTATTGCGCCCGCCTGGATTGTTTCAAATCTGCTTCGCGTGCTGCCGCCTTTTGCCGTCAGCATCTTGGCGGAAGCCGCCGCGGTTGCGGCAGTCAATGACATAAAATACCTGAATGCCGGCGTTTCCATGGTGCGGACGGAACGCAAAAAACTGATTGAAAATATCCGCGAACGGACGCCTTATAAGGTTTATCCGTCGGAAGGCAATTTCATTATTGTTGACGTTTCGCCGAAAACTTCCAAAGAAGCAGTGGATGACTTCCTGAAAAAAGGCATTCTTATCCGAAGCTGCGATTCGTTTCAGAATATCGGCAGAAATACGGTTCGAATTACAGTCGGGACGCCTGAAATGAATGAAAAAATAATGGAAGCGTTTGAAACATCGGAAAATCAATAAACCGATGGCCGGGGAAATAAAAATAAAACAAAAATGAAAAATAAAATTTATGCAAGTCCTTCCTCAAACTCTGCTTTTTCAAATTCTGCTTTTTCAAATTCTGCTTTTTCAAATTCTGCTTTCTCATTTTTGTTTTTTTCTTCACTTTTCTTTTCCGGCTTTTTTTCGGGCGTGTCGTTAAACACATCTTTAATTCCATTTTTTGCAAAAGAATGAATGCGCGGTTTACCGGCTCTTCTTTTATTTTTGATGATTTGATAAATCGCGTGTTCTTCGGCGACAATTGACAATTCCGAACTGAGAAGGAAAATCGCCTTCTCGTGATCGTCTTTGCTTTTGTGAATATGCACCGGCGTGATGCATAATTCGTCATAGTCTTCGAATTCTTTTCGGTAGCCTATTTTTTCGTAACTGTTCTTCATCTTCGCCAAATCTGCATGGATACGGAGTAAATCTTGTTTCTGAATAATAATCACCTCCAAACTGCGGCGGCAGCGGTGTTTCATGGTCTTTTTAATCTGTCTGATCAAACCCGAAGGAAAGGTTTGAATGATTTCCCTGCATTATCAATTGGTCTAATCTTTTGAGATAAAAGTGTTACGATATTTCTCAAGTTGTATTTATCCCTTAATTATATTATGAGCTCGGGATAAATAGCAAGCAACGAACTTTTGGAATATTTTTGTTCGATTTTCTTTTAGACGGATTGTTCCCGGTCCGCAGAAATTTTTTAAAAATAATTTGAAAAATTAAAAAACGAAAATTATTGTAAAACGATTGTTGAAATTCAAGATTTTATTCCCAAAATAAATCCAATTTATTTCGTTTCGCGGCAATTTTTTGAATTTTATAATAATCATAAATTATAAATCTTGTTTTAATTCGGGAAAATTGAACAAAATCCCAAAAATGTAAATATTGTCCGAAATATTACAAATTAAATTTCATAAACAGACAATCCGACGGGAAAATTATGGATCAGAAAAGAATTAAAATGACTCTCATTGTTTTGGCGGCAGCAGCTCTCGGCTTAACCGTTTACGCTTATTACGAATTTGTATTAAACATTGATACAGAATACGTTTTTTCGATTGTTTTTCTTGTCCCTGCATTGACGGCGGGAATATTGGCGCCGCCCCGGCTGCCGAAATATTGGAATGCCGTTTTTCTGATTTTTATTTGTATAATTTATGTCGTTTTTTTGTTTAATATCCCTCATCCGGGAATTATTGCAGGAATCGGCGGCTGTTATATTGTCTATTTAGTTCATTATTTCCATGTAAAAGACGGAAAAATAAAATGGTAAAGCTGATCTTTCGCAGCCTCTCCGAATCTTTAAACCAAAAATTGTTGATATTTTGATTCTAAAATATGAACTTTTAATGGTCCCGACGTTTTTATAGAATTATTGCTATTCAAATTGTTTAGGGAGAAATCTTCATGAAAAAGACAATGACAAAAACTTTAATTTTTATTATTTTATGCTTTTCAATTGTGACAGCATGTACGCTTTGCCTTGACAAAACCGAGCCGTTCGATGGTGAGATTGACGACACGGAAAATTTAGAAAACATTCAAGAGCTTTTCGAACCCGAACCGTCCGATGTTGAGATTTACGGTTCGGAAAATTTAGAAAGCATTCAAGAACTTTTACGCACTTATCCGATTTCAAATGCTGTTGAAAACGGAGGTTTCGTCCTCATACACGGCTCTATAGAAGGCGGCAGCAAAAAAGCGTGGGATAATTTTTATGCAAATGTCAAACACGGAAATACGGCTGCCGTTGTCATTGTTCAATATACGATTGAAGGCGACCCCATACTGACTTATGTTTCTTTTACAAACGACTCTTTCTTTTGTGTGACGGATATCTCTCGTGATTCGTATGGCGGGCCTGATCCGTATCATTTCGGTTCATACAAATTCCTCAATCGTTTAGAAATGGAAAATATACCCACATTCATATTGTCCGACACCGATTATAAGACATGGGAAGAATATGAAAACGACTCGGACGCCAATCGTGAAAAAACAGCGCATTTATTCTCTTCATGGGATATGTAAAAAAGAAACGTAAATAAGAAACGGAGGCTGATGAATCAGCCTCTGACAAATTTAAAGTTAAAAAAAGATTAAAACTGATATTTTGCAGTTAAATTAAAACTATATTTTGCAGCTAAATTAAGGCTGATATTTCGCAGCCTCTCTGAATCTCTGAACCAAAAAGTCGTTGTCAAACGACGTTAAGAACCAGCCGGCTTTCGGACCGGACGGCTGTCCCAAAAGCGCGGTGTAAATCGCGATAAAGAAACTTTTGGTGTCGATTTCTTCAGCCGGAATTTCGCTTCCTGCATATTGAACCATTTTTTTGGCAATACCGGAATCGGATTCTTTCGTTTCATAAACAATGCGCTGGATATCTTCGGGGCCGAGTTCTTTTCCGGCCGCTTCGAGTTCGTCCGCGAACGCATTTAAAAACGCGCGCTGCGTGTTTGTCAGAGATGCGGTCTGCACCGGGACGGTGTCTTTGACGCCGAACTTGGCAAACGGCGGCGCATATTTATCCAGCCAAAGACCGACGTTGCGTGCCATTTGATTAATCATTTCGGGGTCTTCATCAAAGCCCGAACGCTTGGCAATCGCATCGATTTTATCCAAATCGCCGCCGGCAACCTGATAAATTGTCACCATTTGCTTAAACGGAATCTTGGATTGCTTCACATCTTTGGATTTTGAAAGATCCACAATTCTTTCTTCAAAAACCGTCGGCTCTTCTTTGTCGCGCATGCGCTCGTATTCGTCGACGAGATTTAAAAGCGGCTGTCCCGGATCAAATTTGATATGTTTTTCCGGGCGCGTTTTCATAATTAAGAAACGAAGCGCTTCGGGCGGAACAACGTCGAGCATATCTGAAATTGAAACGACGACGCCTGAAGAAGACGACATCGCGCCTTTCTCGCCGAGCATAATCCATTCGTAAACGATCGGAAGCGGCGGTTCGTGGTTGAATATCTCACGAGAAATGCGGATTCCGGAGTCGTAAGAGCCGCCGCTGGAGGCGTGGTCTTTGCCGAACGGTTCTGCCGTGACGCCTAAAATCTTCCATTTCGCCGGCCATTCCACACGCCAGGTCAGTTTGCCGCCGCCTGTCATGGAAACTTTGCCGGACGTGCCGCAGTCGGCGCACTCGTAGCTGACGGTTTCGTTCGCTTCGTCAAAGCCGGTGACTTTTGCGCTGTTGATGCGGCCGCAGCCTTCGCAAATCGGGTTAAACGGGCTCCAGTCTTCCTGGACTTCTTTGCCCGAGACTTCTTCCAAGATTTTTGCGATGGCATCGCGGTTCTTCAAAGCGGTTTTAATCGCGTCGACAAACTTGCCGGCTTTGTATAATTCGTCCGTTTTCAAAACTTTCGGGCGGATGCCGAGCGTTTCCATCGCCGCGATAAACGGTTCCAAAAAGTGGTCGGCATAACTTTTGTGATTGCCGCACGGGCACGGAATTTCGGAAATCGGATGGCCGACATACTGCGCGTATTCTTCTTCTTTTAAGAACGGGTAGACTTTACGGAGCGGATCGTAATTGTCGGCGATATAATAAAATTCCGGGTCTTCGCCTTTGGTTTTCAAAGCGCAGTAGACCGCGTCAGCCGTCAGCACTTCTCTCATATTTCCGATATGAATGTGGCCGGAAGGCGTAATTCCGGTTGAAATCACATTCTTCTTGTTTTTTGCCATCGCTTCGTCCGCGACGACATCCGCCCAGTGGGTAATCTCTGTCATATTATTCCTTTAAAAATTGATAAAAATAAACGAAATTGTCAATTTGAATTCGGTAAATTTTCGATTTGAAATGATGTCTTAATCATTCTTTTTTATTAAAACTTTATCATTTCGGGGTCATTTCAAATCGGGGTCGTAATCCGCCGCCAATTCGTCAAACGGCGCGTAATCATAGTGCGTTAAACATTCTTGCAGCGCTTTATTGGAAAGATAAATGAGTTTCAAATCGTCGCGCTCCGTCGGCTCGCCGCCGCACGCAAGAGAGATGAATTCCGCCAAATCATAAACGGGAAGAGCGCAGCAATCCGTTTCCTCCGATTCATTTGAGTAACCGGAATCGTTTGAACTGCATTCTTTTTTTGTTGTGTAGCCGCCTTCAATGATATTTTTCATGCAGCCGCCGCAATTTGTAATAATAATATCGCTGCCCAGGCTTTTGGCGTGTTTGTGAACCTCGGCGGCCTGATTGACGGATTTTTCCGGAAACGAAGTTCGAACGCCGCCGCCGAATCCGCAGCAAACGGAGTTTTCGGGCGTCGGGTTGACCAGCTCGGCCCCCGAAACGGCCGCCAAAACTCGGCGCGGTTCTTTGTAAATTCCGACAGCGCGCGTTAAATGGCACGGATCCTGGTAGAAAATTTTAAGTTTGCCGTCGGCGCCGAAATATCCGCCCATATCTCTTTTTAAATCCAATTTGCCTTCCTCCAGCAAGCGGGCGAAATATTCCGAAGTCTGGAGCACTTCAAAATTCAGATTTTCAAATTTCTGCGGATAAATCAATTTAAATGCGCGGTAGCAGCCGGGGCAGGTGGTAATCAAAATTTCCGAACCGCGCGCATTGATTTCATCAATATTGCGCTGTCCCAGCTTTTCAAGCGGTTCCGTGTTGCCGGCGCCGGCCGAGACCGAGCCGCAGCAGTAATCAATGCCGCTCATCACCGAATAGTCAACGCCCGCTGCTTCCAGCGCTTTGACCGTTGATCTGCCGACGACTTTGTTCATGCACGATGCCGCACAGCCCGGGAAATAAACAACTTTGCTTTTAATTCCTTCGTTTTTGAACTCAACCGGCTCTTCCCATTCGCCGATTTTTTTGTAAAGATTATTTTTTGAAAACGGGTCGACAAGACCCTGTTCTTCGGTTGCGCCGTGTATGCCTGTTTTTTTCTCGCGCGAGGCTGAAATCAATTTTCGAATGCCCAAATCTTCGGGGCACGCCGCAGTGCAGACATTGCACGTATAGCAGAGGCGGATGTCATATTCAAGCGGACGGCCTTCTTCGTTTTTGCCGCCGGATTGAATATAATCACAAAGAGACGGAATGATGTCAGCCGTGTCATAACTCGGACAGACATCAATGCAAAGCCCGCACAGACTGCATTTATCGGTATAAACTTGAATCAGATCCATAAAAACCCTTTTTTGTTTTTGAAAAACTTATATCTATGAGGCAAATTATTTCTATTTTGCTCAAAAGCATTTGTTCGAAAATAATTCACATTTTTTGCAAATTCACAGTGAGTCACAAATTTATACTTATAGTCGGGCAAACGATTAAAAAGTATTGAAAAAAATATTTAAAAAAAGTATTGAAATATTGAATCAGTATTGAATCAGTATTGAATCAGTATTGAATCAGAGTATTGAATCCGAGAATTTTAAAAGAATTAAAAATACATGAGGAAACAAAATGGCAGGAAACAATTTCGGTGAAGTCTTTCGGGTCACGACTTGGGGCGAGTCTCACGGTCCCGCTGTCGGCGCGGTCATTGACGGCGCGATTCCCGGCATTGAAATTTCGGCCGCCGACATCCAAAAAGAGTTGGACCGGCGCAGACCCGGCCAAAATACTGTTTCCACACCGCGCGAAGAATCCGACACGGTTGAGATTCTTTCCGGCGTTTTCGAAGGCAAAACGACCGGAACGCCGATTTCCTTATTGATTCGAAATTCAGATCAACATCCCGCCGATTACGACAAACTGCGGGACACGCCGCGCCCCGGGCACGCGGATTTCGGATACACGGAAAAATACGGCATTCGCGACCATCGCGGCGGCGGCCGAAGCTCGGGCCGCGAGACGGCGGGACGCGTGGCGGCAGGCGCCGTTGCCAAAAAGATTCTGACAGAATTCGGCATTGATGTCGTCTGTCACGTCACGAAAATCGGCAGCGTTTGGGCGGACACGAATGTTTTATCACAATTATCCTTTGATGAAATCAAAGAAAATATTGAAAAAAATCCGGTGCGCTGCGCCGATCTTAACGCGGCGGCATTGATGGAGAAAGAAGTCGAAGAGGCAAAAGCGGCAGGCGATTCTGTCGGCGGCATTGTCGAAGGTTTGATTCGCGGCGTTCCCGCAGGACTCGGCGAGCCTGTTTTTGACAAACTGGACGCGGATTTGGCAAAAGCGATTATGAGTATCGGCGCCGTCAAAGGCTTTGAAATCGGAGACGGATTCGCGGCGGCGGAATTCACCGGCAGCGTTTTTAACGACGCGTTTGAAATCAAAGACGGGAAAATTCAAACAACAACGAATCACGCGGGCGGTATTTTAGGCGGCATTTCTACGGGAAATGTGATTCGCTTCAGAGCGGCGATTAAGCCGACACCGTCCGTTTCGATTTCACAGAAAACCGTGAATTCGGCGGAAATGAAAGAAACCGAAATTTCAATTTCGGGGCGGCATGATCCTGTTATTGCGCCGCGGTTTGTTCCGGTCGGCGAAGCGACGGCGGCAATTGTTGTTTTGGATCATCTGATGAGAAATCAGGCTTTACATTTATCAATTCAAAAATAATCAAAAAAAGTAATTTTAAATAAATCAAAACAATCAAAAATAAAAACGAGAGGGTGAAAAATGAATCATGGAAACGGGGGCTGTCCGCACGGGCACGGCGCAGAAACGCATATGTCTCAAGCAAGAGGCGAAAGCGGAAGCGAAGGCGGCGTTCGTCCGCCGAGAATTTTGGCGTGGGAGACGACAGGCGCCTGCAATTTAAAATGCAAACACTGCCGCGGCTCTTCAACGGAAGATGCCGACAAGGGCGAACTGACAACGGCGGAAGCGAAAAAACTGCTTGATGAAATCCGTGAAACCGGAACGCCGATTATTATTTTAAGCGGCGGCGAGCCTTTGATGCGCGATGACATTTTTGAAATCGCGCGCTACGGGACGGATTTGGGATTTCGGATGACGCTTGCGACCAACGGTGTTTTGGTGACCGAAGAAATCGCAAAGAAGATGAAAGACGCCGGCATTCAGCGCGTCAGCATCAGTTTGGACGGGCGCGAAAAAACGCACGACGCCTTCCGAATGATTCCGGGATGTTTTGCCGATTCCATGAAAGGCATTGAAAATTTGAAAAAGGCGGGCGTTGAATTCCAAATCAACACGACGATTTCCCGCTTCAATGTCCACGAAATGGAAGATGTTCACAATTTTACAAAAGAAATCGGTGCCGTTGCGCACCACTTTTTCTTTTTGGTCCCGACCGGCCGCGGCGCGGAACTTTCGGAATTTGAAATTACGCCCGAAGAATACGAAGTCGCGCTTGAATGGCTTTACGATCTTTCAAGGAAAACAGATCTGCAGATTCGTCCGACTTGCGCGCCGCATTATTTCAGAATCATGAGGCAGCACGCGAAAAAAGAAGGCATTGAGATCACGCCGAAAACGCACGGTTTGGACGCGATGACAAAAGGCTGTCTCGGCGGCATTTCTTTCGGCTTCATCTCACGCGTCGGCGAAGTCAATCCCTGCGGCTACCTCCCGGTTTCCGCCGGCAACGTCCGCGAACAATCGTTTAAAGAAATCTGGGAAAACGCGAAAGTTTTCAATGATTTGCGCAATTACGCGGAATACAAAGGCAAATGCGGCGCCTGCGAATACAAATCCGTTTGCGGCGGCTGCCGCGCGCGCGCTTATGTCGAGCACGGCGACTACATGGAAGAAGAGCCGCTTTGCTCTTACTATCCGGAGGGATACTGATGACAGCAAACCCGACAGAGCCGGCAGGAGGAAAAACGGTTGAATTGGATGACATTGACAGAAAACTCATCAATCTGATTCAGCTGAACTTCCCGATTTCTGCGCACCCGTTTGAAGAAATCGCAAACGAAATCGGAACCACCGAAGAGATTGTTATTTCCAAGCTGAACCGCCTGAAAAACGAAGGCATCATCCGCAGAATCGGCCCGATTATCAACACGCGCGGCATCGGCGGCACCAACACGCTGGCAGCCGTTAAAGTGCCGGCAGACCAAGTGGACACGGCAGCAGCTGTCATTAACCGTTACGATGAAGTTTCTCACAATTATCTCAGAAATGAAGAATACAATGTTTGGTTTACGGTGTCGGCGCCGACGCAAAACCGCTTGAACCAAATTTTGTCGGAAATTCAAACGGAACTGAATTGTCCGCTTTTGGATTTGCCGACGATTCGACAATTTAAAATACAGGTGAATTTCCGTGTCTGAAGAAAAAACAGTTTGGCGTTCCGATATGGACGAAACGGATGAAAAACTCATCCGCTTGATTCAAGACGGCATTGAATTCACGCATGCGCCTTTTGCAAAAGCGGCGGGCGAGCTCGGCATTTCCGAGGATGAAGTTGTTTCCCGCTTGAAAAAATTGGTTGAAGAAAAGAAAATCCGCCGTTTCGGCGCATCCATCGGACACATCGCGCTCGGCTTTACCGCAAACGGCATGGGTGTTTGGGACATTCCCGCCGACAGGATTGAAGAAGTCGGCAAAAAAATGGCGTCGTTTGATGAAGTCAGCCACTGTTATCAGCGCCCGCGATCGGCGGAATGGCCGTACAATATGTACACGATGATTCACGGACGGTCGCAGGAAGAATGCAAAGCGGCCGCCGAAAAAATCTCAAAAGCTGTCGGCATCACGGATTATAAACTCGTTTTCAGCGAAAAAGAATTGAAGAAAAAAGGCGTTCGTATTTAAAAATTCATTTTAATTTATTTTTTATATTTTCAGAACAGGAGCAGCAAGAATGACAACACCGACACAAGATTATGAAAATCCGTATTTGCCGTTATGGATTGATTTCACGGACAAAATTGTTGTCATTTTCGGCGGCGGCGCTGTCGGCGAGCGCAAAGCAAAGCGTTTTGCCGACAAAGCATTGGTGACGGTTGTCAGCTCAAGTCTGACCTCCGACCTTCAGAAAATGGAAACGGATGATTCAATTTTGTTTATTGAAAAAGATCTTTCCGATTTGACCGACGGCGAGATTTTTGACTGCATGTCCGATGCGTTTTTGGTGATTGCGGCAACTTCGGATTCCGAGGTGAACCGCAGAATTGTGTCAATGGCAAAAGCAGCCGGTGTTTTGGTCAACGACACCGAAAAAGCGGATGAAGTCATTATTCCGTCTTTGATTGAACGCGGCGGACTTCAAATCGCGATTTCATCAAGCGGTGAAAGTCCGGCGGTCACAAAATACGCGCGGATGAAAATCGAAAACGCGATTGATGACAATTTGGAACTGATGATTGACTTGCAAAATGAAATGCGCGAATATTTGAAAACGGTTGTTTCGGATCAGAAAAAGCGGCAGGAGATTTTGTGGGATATTATGAATGACGATGAAATTTGGAAACTTTTGCCGGCGGATTTTGAAAAAGCGAAAGAGAAAGCGATGAATTATTGTTTAACCATTTGATTTTTATGCATAATTTATGATTTATTCTAATTTTTCAATTTTATCTTTTGTAATTCAATAGAATTACAGTTTATCAAACCCGAAATTATTTTCAATCATTTTTTGCATTTTCAATTCTTCCATATTTTCGATTAGTTCATATATTTTGAAGTGAGTTTTTGTCAGAATTACTATAGGGTATTTCTGACAAAAATACGACAAAATAATCTTGAATGAGTCTGATTTCTCATATTTGAATAATTCATTCTAAAATCAATTTTTCGTCAGAAATTATATATATTAAATCTGACGAATGTTAAATATGAAACGTGAAATTTTTTCTGAAAAAATAAAAAAGCGAATTTTATCCTCAAAAAAAGGTTCTGTTTTTGTAACATCTGATTTTTTGGACATTGCAAACACCGACACCGTCAGTAAAACGCTTTCGCGCCTCGTTCAGGACGGAACAATTCGCCGCGTGTTGCGAGGTGTTTATGAATATCCGATCTATAGTGATTTTTTAGGCGAATATGTCGCTCCGTCTCCCGATAAAATTGCTCATGCATTGGCCAGAAATTACGGTTGGACAATTGTTCCTTTTGGGGATACTGCATTAAATCTCCTGGGTTTGTCGACACAAGTTCCTGCTGTTTGGATTTATGTCAGTGACGGCATTTATAAAGAATACAAATACGGCAGAATTACTTTAAAATTTAAAAAAACGGCGAATAAGGAAATTTCGAAAGTTTCTTATAAAACAGCACTTGTAATTCAAGCTTTGAAATCATTAGGGAAAGAAAATGTTAATGAAATAGTCATTCAAAAAATTTCTGCAAGATTGACCGATTCCGAAAAGCAGAAAATGAATCGCGAAATCAAAAACGAAGCGAAATATGTTACAACATGGATTTATGAAGTTATTGAAAAAATATCTGAAGAAAAATAAATTCAAAAAATCCGAAAAAATCAATTCAAAAGGAGAATGTACTCATGAATAACATCGCGCGGCAAACTCCCAGAAATCGGGAGTATCTTTTTCTCAACACATCTAAACAAATGGGAATTCCTGAAGCAATTATTGAAAAAGATTTTTGGGTTTGTTGGATTTTAGATTATTTATTTCATAGATCTCAATGGAAAGAAGATTTGGCGTTCAAAGGCGGAACCAGCCTTTCTAAATCTTATGATTTGATACACCGTTTTTCAGAAGATGTGGATTTAATATTAAACTGTCGCGTTTTGGGTTATTCGGTTAAGGATTCTGAAACTTTTCCGTCTCGCACAAAACAAGATTTTTTTAATAAGAAAGCGGTTTTTGAAACTCAAGCCTTTTTAAAAGAACACTTTGTTCCTGCTATCAAAAAAGAAATTTTGTCGGAACTTAAAGGATCGGCTGCGTTTTCAATAGATGAAAACGATCCGAACACAGTCATTTTTACTTATCCTAAAAGTTTTTCCGATTCTTCAATTCTTCCTTGGATTCGCCTTGAAGTCGGAACCCTTGCGGCTTGGACGCCGTCAGAAAAGAAAATGATCACACCATATGCTGCAAAATATTATCCTGAATCGTTTCAGTCTAATCAGTATACGGAAATCTTAACTGTTTCTCCGGAACGAACTTTTTGGGAAAAAATTACCATTCTTCATCAAGAAGCTCACCGGCCGGAAAATAAAATATTCCCGCGGCGATATTCAAGACATTATTATGACATTTATTGTATGTTAAAAACAGACGTTAAAGGAGATGCTTTGAATAATCCGGAGCTTTTGAGAAAAGTCGTTTCATTTAAAGATAGGTATTATCCGTGCGGCTGGGCAAACTACAAAGACGCAAAAGTCGGAACAATTAAATTAATGCCGTCGGATCACAACTTCAAGAAATTGGAGGAAGATTATAAAAATATGCAAAGCATGATTTTCGGAGATAAACCATCATTTACAGAGATAATGGACAGCATCAAAAACTTTGAGAACGAATTAAATAATTCGGAAAGTGCCGTATGAAAACTCGGGAAACATTCATATGAAAGTTCCAATAATTAGTATTACTTTTGACCTGAATTAATCATACTCAAATGAAACGGTTGGATTTATGAACGAAATTTCAAGCATGGTTATCTCTCACAAAAAAGCAACGGTTGCCGAAATGGAATGTGCGTGGCCGCTCACGACAGAAGAGATGCTCGAAAAATTGTATGAAAGCGATCTCGTTTATGAATGCGTTATTTTAAAAACGTGCAACCGCGCGGAAGTTTATGTTGTTTCCGAAAAGGGAAGCAGCGTTTTATTCAATTTTACGAAAGCGATCGGCGTTGAAACACGAATCGTTGATTTTTATGACCATGAAGAGTCTTTGGATCATTTGCTTCGCTTGTCCTGCGGTCTGGAATCCATGATTATGGGCGAAGATCAGATTCTCGGACAAATCCGGGACGCTTATAATTTGGCGGTCAAAAAGAAGACAATCGGCCGCATTTTGGACACCGCGTTTACAAAAGCGATTCAAGTCGGCAGACGCGCCCGAACGGAAACCAAAATCAATGAAGGATCGGTTTCAATCGGCTCGGCGGCGGTCGAGCTGGCGGAAGACACGCTCGGCGGCCTGGACGGCAAGTCCATCATGGTTGTCGGTGTCGGTGAGATTGGCGTTTTGGTCGCGCGTGCGCTGGCGGACAAGAATCTGGAAGGCATTTACATTTCCAACCGAACGCACCAAAAAGCGCAAGAACTTGCTTACGAGCTGGGCGGCGAGGCGATTTTGTTTGACGACATCATGAAGTATTTGGAGACGGCCGACGTCGTCATCAGCGCAACCGGCGCGCCGCATTATGTGATTACGAAGAAGATTGTCGAAGAAGCGCTGCCGAAAAGAGGCGGAAAGCCGCTTTTCATGGTCGATATCGCCAATCCGAGAGACATTGAAGAGTCGGCGGATGAGCTGGATGGCGTAACGCTCTGCAATATTGATAATCTGCGCGTTGTCAGCGAAAAAACGCTTAAAATGCGCAATGAAGAAGCGAAAAAGGTTTTGGAAATTATCCGTGAAGAACTGATTCTTCTCGGGAAACAGTACAAGCGCCAAAGAGCAGATGACATCATTGCCGCGTTGTACCGAAATGTCTATGACATCCGCGAAGAAGAAAAGCAGAAGGCGGTCAACAAATTCCGCGTGAAGCACACAATCGGCGAATTTGAAGAAACGATTTTGGAGAATTTAACGCACAGTATCGCCAATCAGATTTTGGCGGAACCGACGAAAATTCTCAGAAATGCCGCGGAATATGACGACGATGAGCTTTTAGAAGCCGTGGCACGCGTTTTTAACATCAAGCGCGAAGATGAAAACGAATAATGATTTTATTTTATGTTTAATCCCCGATTTTCATTCAATTTTAGTTTTATATTCTTTTAATATTCAATTTTAGTTTTATAATCGGTTTTAACATTCAATTTTAATTTTATATTTAATTCCAATTTTAATTTTTCATGATTTTTCAGGTTTTATTTGATTCTTTGACTTCATTTGATTCTTTAGTTGACTCTTTAGGTCTCATTGATTTTCGAAATATTAAAGAAATTGAATATCTAAACAAATGAAACTATCAAAAATAATTTCGATTCCGTTGAGAAAAGCATATATAGTAAATATGAAAGTCTAAAAGAAAACAATTCAATGATAATTCAATTATCTGAATTAATTGTAGTTTCAGAGGCATAATATGGAGAAAATGAAAGATATTCTCGGTGAACCGATGGATTTGGTGATCGTCTCATTAAATGATGAAGATGAATACGGTATCTGTATTGTTTCGGTTCGTGATGATGATCCCATTTATCAAATAAAAATGTTCCAAAATCCCCTGGATTTGGATGATAAAAGCCTGACGAAGGCTTTGGAAGACTTGGAAGATTATTCAAAAATCTTTACCGAAGAATCCAACGATATTTATGAAATTTTGAATGTCCACCGCGACTTTTGGCTTCATCCGGAAGTGACATCCGATGAATGCGACAAATTGCCGGTGACAGTTGTTTCAAGCTGGTCCGAACTTGAAGAAATAATCCGCAAAGGCAAAGGCATTAAAGGCTTATTCAACTATTTTGCTTTGGACGACAATTGAATTCATTTCATTCAATTTTTTCTTTTTCAACTTATTAATTTTGTTTTCATTTTTTCTTTTCCGGTTATTTATTTCGGGTTTATCCCGTCTTCTTTTTTTGCGGAATGCGAAGTTATTTTATAGTGCCGAATCGTATTTCATTTTCGCATCGTAAAGATTTATTAAAACCGCCGGAGTGATGAAATGTTCCCGCAAATCCGAATGAGACGCTTAAGATACGGAAAATTAAAAGATATGGTTCGTGAAAACAACCTGACTGTTAATGATTTGATTTATCCTTTTTTCGTGGATGAAACGGCTTCCGAGGAAGTCGATGTCGCATCCATGCCGGGTGTTTCACGCTGGCCGCCGGCGCTGGCCGTAGAAGCTGCCCGCGAAGCGTATGATCTCGGCATTCCAGCGGTTCTGATTTTCGGCATTCCAAAGACAAAAGACGCGCTCGGCACTTCTTCTTACGGTGACGACGATGTTGTTCAAAAAGCGGTCCGCGCGATTAAAGCGGAATTCGGAAACGATTTGATTGTCATTACAGATCTTTGCATGTGCGAATATACCGACCACGGCCACTGCGGAATCGTGAATTTTGAAACGCACGATGTTGTCAATGATTTGACGCTTCCGGTTCTCGGAAAGATTGCGGTGAGCCACGCGGCGGCGGGCGCGGATATTGTCGCGCCGTCGGGCATGATGGACGGCATGATTGAAGCAATCCGGTTTGCGCTGGATGAAAACGGTTTTGAAAATACGCCGATTATGTCTTATTCTTCCAAATACGCGTCCGTCTTTTACGGGCCGTTCAGAGATGCGGCAGACTCCGGTTTCTGTTTCGGCGACCGCTCCGAATATCAGATGGATCCGGCAAACGGCGACGAAGCAATTCGTGAAACGGAACTCGATGTCTTGGAAGGCGCCGACATTTTAATGGTGAAGCCGGGAATGCCTTACTTGGATATTGTTTACAGAATCAAGCAGGAATTTAAAATGCCGCTTGCAGTTTATCAGGTGAGCGGAGAATATGCAATGATTAAAGCCGCCGCCGAAAAGGGATGGCTGGATGAAGAAAAATGTTTCTACGAAGCATGCCTTTCGATGAAAAGGGCAGGCGCCGATATGATTATTACTTATTACGCGAAGGAACTCGCAAAAATGATAAAGGATAAAGCGTGAGCGAAAATCGAAAAAACAAAAACAGTAAATGGGAAAAAAGAAAATAAATGGTGGCAGCATGAATTTTGATAAATCCGAAAACTTATACAACGAAGCAAAAACACTTATCCCGGGAGGCGTCAGCAGTCCCGTCCGCGCGATTAAGCCGTTTCCGTTTTACACCGCTTCCGCAAACGGTTCTAAAATTTACGATGAAGACGGAAACGCATTCATTGATTATTGTATGGCTTACGGGCCGATGATTTTGGGACACAATCCGCCGGCAATCCGGCAGGCCATTGAAAATCAGTTGGATAAGGGCTGGCTTTACGGAACGCCGAGCGCACTTGAAGTGGAGATGGCGACTCGGATTGCCGATTTGTATCCGTCGATTGACATGATGCGTTTTGTGTCAAGCGGCTCGGAAGCGACGATGAGCGCGCTTCGATTGGCACGCGGATTTACGAAAAAGAATAAGATTATTAAAATCGAAGGCGGTTTTCACGGCGCGCACGACGCGGTTTTGGTGAAGGCCGGCTCCGGCGCGACAACGCACGGGGAGCCGAATTCTCCGGGAATTCCGGCAAGCGTGACGGAACACACGCTTCAGGTCGCTTATAATGATATTGAGCAAATGACCGACGTCATTGAAAAGAATAAAAATGATTTGGCGGCCGTGATTTTGGAGCCGGTTATGGGAAATGTCGGTCCGGTTCTGCCAAAGGACGGTTATCTTCAGGAAGTCCGCAAGCTGACGGCGGAAAATGACGTTTTATTGATTTTTGATGAAGTGATTACGGGCTTCAGACTTGCACCCGGCGGCGCTTCTGAATATTTCGGCATCAAGCCGGATTTGACGACGCTCGGAAAAATTGCCGGCGGCGGCATGCCGATCGGAATTTTCGGCGGCCGAAAAGACATTATGGAAATGATTTCACCCAACGGCCCGGTTTATCAGGCGGGAACGTTCAGCGGGAGCCCGTGTTCGATGTCTGCCGGAATTGCGGTTTTGGACTATTTGAAGGAAAATAAAGTTCAGGAAACTTTGAACAAACGCGGGGATGCTTTCAGAAAGATGCTTTCGGATGTCGTGTCCGACAAGAAACCGGATTACTCTGTCGGCGGATTGTCGTCGCTCTTTGTGATTTTCTTCGGCGGAAAGCCGATGAATTATCAGGACGTTTTGAAATGCGATGCTGCGAAATACATGGAATTCTTCCATAAAATGCTGAACTCGGGCGTTTTTTTGCCGCCGTCGCAGTTTGAGACGAATTTCATTTCGCTTGCGCACACCGACGAAGATTTCAGCAAAACGGCTGAGGCTGTTGAGAAAAACTTAGTTTAATAAATTTAAATTTTGATTTTTTGAAAATTATTTAAATTTGAGCTTAACAATTGAGAGGGAAAAATGGAACATTTTATCAAATGTCCGGCGTGTTGTATGACGAACGTGGAGCCGACGCAAATCGGCAGAGGCGCAGGAGACAAATATCTCTGCGCTGATTGCCGTCACGGTTTTACGGTTGAATACAAAAAAACGCCGCAGAATATTGTTGAGCAGTATTGGAAAAGAGGGGCGATCGCCGCAATTATATTGCTGTAGATCGGGGTTTTGGCTTGGTTCTTCTTTTTGAGATGAACATTTAAGCAAAAGCTCAATTAAATAATAAAAACATCAGTAAAACTAAAAACACCAGTAAAACTAAAAACATCAGTAAAACTAAAAACACGGGAAAATAAATGATGATTATCGGAACAAGAGGAAGCCGGCTTGCGTTGGTTCAAACAAGAAAAGTCGCCGCGCTTTTAAAAGAAAAAGGCTTTGAGACGGAAGAGCAGATTATCAAAACCGACGGCGACCGTTTCACGGACCGTCCGCTCTATCAGGTTTCAACCGGCGTCGGCGCGTTCGTCCGCGAACTCGATGATGCGATGATTGCAGACGGTATTGAAATTGCCGTTCATTCCATGAAAGATCTGCCGACAGTCCGCCCGCCCGAGTTGATTACGGCGGCAGTTCTCTCGCGCGATTCGCCTTATGATGTTTTGCTCACAAAAGACGGCTTAACGATTGATGAGCTTCCGAAAAACGCCGTCATCGGCACAAGTTCCATGCGCCGCCGCGCTCAGCTCATGCGCTACCGATCGGATTTGGAAATTGCGGAGCTGCGCGGAAACATTGACACGCGCCTGCGAAAGCTGGACGAAGGGCAGTATGACGGCATCATTTTGGCCGAAGCGGGTTTGGAACGTATGGGCTGGGACGATATGGTCCGCACCCGATTGCCCATTGATGATTTTATCCCGTCGCCGAATCAGGGGACGGTTGCGGTTGCCGCGCTTGCGGGAACGCCGGCAGTGGACGCGGTTGCGCTTTTGAATGATGAAAAATCTCAAATCGAAACAAGAATTGAAAGAATTGTTGTGACGGATTTGGAAGGCGGCTGCACGACGCCGATCGGCGCTTACGCAAAGTTTGAGTCCGGCGGCAAAAAAATCCGCGTGCGCGCGGAAGTTCTTTCCTGCGACGGCACAAAAAGCATCCGCGTGGATGAGAAAATTTCGGCCGACAATTGGGAAGAAGAAGCGGAAAAGCTCGGCAAATTTTTGGCCGATTCCGGCGGCAAAATGCTTGCAGAAGATGCGATCTGCTACATTCAGGAATTGAAAAACCAAAAGGAACAAGCTGAATAAAGAGTGAGAATTCATTCAAGAAATGAATGAAATAAAAAATAAAACGAATAACAATAATAAAGCTAATAAAAATTAATAAAAGGAATCAGGGAAAATTATGGTTTATTTAGCAGCCGGCGTTCCGCTCAAAAATCCGACAATTTTAGCGGCCGGCATTCTCGGAACGACCGGCGCTTCCATGGCGCGCGTGATTCAAAACGGCGCCGGCGGCGTTGTCACAAAATCCATCGGCCCGGTTCCGGTTTACGGACATGCCAATCCGTCCATGATTACGCTGAACGCAAACGGCGGCAGCGGCGAAGTTTACGGTTATTTAAATGCGATGGGACTTCCGAATCCTTCTTATGACGAATTCCGGCAGGAAATCGAGTTTGTCAAAAATAATTCTGTCGCCGGCGCAAATGGCAGCGCAAACGGTAATGCAAATGGTAATGCACCTGTCATTGCCAGTATTTTTGGCGGCGACGCAAAAGATTTTGTTGCGGTTGCGGAGGGGCTGATGCCGTCCAAACCGGATGCTTTTGAATTGAATGTCAGCTGTCCGCACGCCAAGGGGTACGGGGCGGACATCGGAAGCGCGCCCTGCCAGGTGGAAGAGGTGACGGCGGCTGTGAAAAACGCGGTTGATGTTCCGGTTTGGGTGAAGCTGACGCCGAATGTCGCAAACATTAAAGAAATCGGCCTTGCGGCACAGGCCGGGGGCGCGGACGCGGTTGTTGCTATCAATACGGTTCGCGGAATGGCGATTGACATTCATTCGGGCTGGCCCGTTCTCGGAAACAGATCCGGCGGCATGTCAGGCCCGGCGGTGAAACCGGTTGCGGTCAAATGTGTTTATGATTTGTATGAAGCGCTTGAGATTCCGGTGGTCGGGGTCGGCGGTGTTTCTTGTTATGAAGATATGATTGAAATGATGATGGCCGGCGCATCCGCGGTTCAAATCGGATCGGCGGTTTATGAGAATGATCAAATTTTTGCGGATGTTTGGCGCGGCGCACAGCAGTTTATGAAAGAAAACGGATATGCTTTTGACGAGCTCATCGGCATGGCGCACAGGAGGAAGTAAAATGGCGGGCGGACACGGAAACGAAACCGGAAATGAAGTCGGAGCCGGATTAAACGGAGTCGGATTAAACGGAGCCGGTTCAAACGGCAGCGAATCAGTCTGCAAATGTCATTCCGGCGGCTATCCGGTGAATGCAAAAATCATCGAAGTGATCGATGAAACAAATACCGGCAAGAGAACGCTTCTTTTTGATCGGGAATTTGAAAATATGCGGCCCGGCAATTTTTGTATGATCTGGATTCGCGGCGTTGATGAAATTCCGCTCGGCTGCGCTTACAAGAACGGCGTCACGTTTCAAACGGTGGGTCCCGCGACAAACGCGCTTTTCGATTTGAAAGCGGGGGACAGCGTCGGTCTGAGAGGGCCGCTCGGCAGTCCGTTTACGCTTCCGGCGTCAGGGGAAAATGTTTTGATTATCGCCGGCGGCATCGGGGCGGCACCGCTCGGTCCGCTTGCCGAAAAATCAAAGGAAATCGGCGCGGACGTGACAATTATTCTCGGCGCGAGAAGCGAGTCCGATTTGATTTTTGAAGAGCGTTTCGGCAAAACGGGAGATGTCATGCTCACAACCGATGACGGCACAAAAGGCCGAAAAGGGTTTGTGACCGACGTTTTGGCGGAGCTCGATTTGGAAAAGTTTGACCGGATTTATGTTTGCGGTCCCGAAATGATGATGAAGTTCGTCATGAAAATTTTAATTGAAAAAGATGCGCTCCAAAAAGCCGAATTTTCGATGGAACGCTACTTCAAATGCGGAATCGGCGTTTGCGGCGCCTGCTGCATTGACACGCTCGGCGTCCGCGTCTGCAAGGACGGTCCGGTTTTCAAGGCGGAAATGCTTTTGGAGTCGGAATTCGGAAAGTATCACCGCGACGCCTCCGGAAAACGCATTCCTTATTGATTTTCGGGTTTGGCGCGGCAGCGTTGCGTGCGCGTGTGTGGCCGGGATCAATTCAGATTTTTTTCAAAAAACGGATTGTTTTCTTTAATTTTTCTTTTTTTGAAAAATTTCTTCAAAAATTCGTAATTTAGAGTGGGATTTTTTGTATTCGTTTCAAACGTTTACTCTCTTTTTTTAAATTTTTCTTTTTTTGAAAAACTTTTTCGAAATTCGTAATTTAGAGCGGGATTTTTTGTATTTGTTTCAAACGTTTACTCTCTTTTTTTAAATTTTTCTTTTTTTGAAAAATTTCTTTGAAATTCGTAATTTAGAGCGGGATTTTTTGTATTTGTTTCGAACGTTTACTATTTTTTCTTTTAATTTTTCTTTTTTTGAAAAACCTCTCCAAATTCCGATTTCGTTCGCCGCTTCGCGTCGCCCGAAATTCGTAATTTGGAGTGGGGTTTGCTGTATTTGTTTTGAACCGAAACATCGTTTTTTCGAATTTTCGGCAAACCCGAACTCCCGATAAACCCTGAAAAAACAATATCTTAAGAGCAGCTCAAGCAAAAAACGGAGTTCAAATTTTTGAAAATTGAGAAAAACGGATGTTTCAGCTCTTGAAAAATTATTGAAAAACAAAAACAACCACCTCCAACGACGAGTTTCGTGAGCGTCAGCAAGCGTTAGGAGGAGTTGGAGATTCGTCCCGCGAATTCAACGAAAAATGAAAAACGGTGGGAATAGGCCTGAAAAAATGTATTGCATTTTCTTTTAAATTTTCTTTTTTTTGAAAACCTCTCCAAATTCCGATTTCGTATCACTGCTTCGCGTCGCCCGAAATTCGTAATTTGGAGTAGGGTTTGCTGTATTTGTTTTGAACCGAAACATCGTTTTTTCGAATTTCCGGCAAACCCGAACTCCCGATAAAACCTGAAAAACAACAACATCTTGAGCAGTTCAAGCAAAAAACGGAGTTCAAATTTTTGAAAATTGAGAAAAAATGATTTTTCTCTTTTCAATTCATTTTCGTTATCCTTCGCCCTGCAATCTGTACACATATTTTCGAACAACGCTTCTCGGAAGGAAACGTTCGGCAAAAACCAAAACTTTGTTTCCGAAACCTTGGACGGCGACGACTTTTCCTTTCATCAGCGCCTGATACGCAAATGCTGCAACTTCTTCGGCGGCTGCATTTTTCATGGAATTGAAGAGTTTTTCCGTTCCGGGGCCGGCGGCTTCTTCAAATCCGGATTTCGTCGGGCCGGGGCAAACGGCGGTAACGGTTACGCCTTTTCCTTTCAATTCCGTCGCCAGCGCTTCTGAAAAGGAAAGGACGAACGCTTTGGACGCGTAATAAACAGACATGTACGGGCCGGGCGCAAATGCGGCGACCGATGCAATATTCAGGATTCTGCCGTTTTCCCGAAGAAGCATTTTCGGCAGGAGTAATCGGGTTAATTGGGTTAATGCAAGAATGTTGACTTGAATCATATCGTGCTGTTTATTCCAATCCGCTTCGTCATAACGGCCGTAATCGCCGAAACCGGCGTTGTTGACAAGAATATCAATCTGAAGATCGTCAAGTTCGATTAAATCAAAAATCTCTTTGGCGGCGTCATTTTGAGTCAAATCTTTGGCGATGATGCCGACAAAGATGTCGTATTCGTTTTCCAATTCCATTTTAAATGCTGCCAGCTTCTCTTCATTTCGAGCCGTCAGAATCAAATCATATCCGTTTTTTGCAAAAATTTTGGATAATTCACGGCCGATACCGCCGGTTGCGCCTGTTATAAGTGCTGTTTGCTTCATTGTTTGTCTCCGTTTTGCCGTCGCGTCCGCGCGCGAACGAAGCGGTTTGTAAAAATTAAAATTTGATTTTAAATTGACTTTAAATTTGACTTTAAATTTTAAATTTGATTTTAAGTTTTAAAATTTGATTTTAAATTTTATTTAATATTGAACAATACAATATATGAAGCAAATTTTATAAAATTATTCATTAGTCGTTTTCTCGAAGTTCAAATGCCAGCTTTCGAACGCTTTCGGCGATTTGCCATTCGCCCGCGCCCCAATGAACGATAACGCCCTTCTGCCCGTTGATTTGAATCATTTTTCCCGAATTTTCGGATTTGCAGCACCGCATGATAAACGGCTTTTCGGGTTTGGTCAGGTCTGACCGCATCGGACACATATCGATAAATTCGTATTTCAAATTCGGATAAATCGTTTCAACAATCTTTTTGGACG
Source organism: Methanimicrococcus hacksteinii (assembly GCF_032714515.1). Classification (NCBI taxonomy): domain Archaea; kingdom Methanobacteriati; phylum Methanobacteriota; class Methanomicrobia; order Methanosarcinales; family Methanosarcinaceae; genus Methanimicrococcus; species Methanimicrococcus hacksteinii. Next base: position 92,841 of record NZ_JAWDKC010000015.1, read on the forward strand.
TGTCGCAGCCGACCAAAGTCCAGCCGTCTTCGGTTTCGTCAATCCGGTCAGAATCCAAAAATTTTCCCGCCAAACCGGAAGAATGACAAGGGTAAATGGTTTTATCACTTTGATAAACGGAGAGGTCCGCGATTTTTTCCGTCAAAGAAATCTGAAGGTCGCCGAAAAGATTGGCGGCGTCCATTCGCTTGATGCAGTTCGCAAGCCACGCAGGTTCCGGAGGAACAACGTCGATGACTTCAATTTCCAAAATTTCCGAAAGATCGGGATCCTTGACGAATGTCAAATGCCGGTCAATGCCCGTGAAAACAACCGTAGTCGCCTGTTTTCGGGACGCCTGTTTCCGCGTTTCATTTTCGGCGCCGATTAATTTTGAAGCGGTTTGAATTAAAAAAGTCCGGTTTTTGATGTTCATCATTTCTTCACAGACGATAATTTCATCGGCGCCCGCAATCAATTTTGAACCCGAAGGCTTTCGGATAAATCCGTCGCCTTCGTTTCCGACTTCATACAAATTGTAGCCTTCGGCTGTCTTTTCAAGAATGTATTCCGATAAAAAATAGATTCTTTTTTGCTCGTCGGAAGTCGTTTTGCCGGCCTCCGCCCACCCGATTGTTTTGTACTCTTTCGGAAAAATCATTGAAAATTCCTCTTCTCTAAGATGAAAAGAGACTATAAAAAGATTACAGAAACCGACGAAATCGGAAAGTCTTAAAGAAATGAAAAAAATCTCAAAGAAAAAAAGACAAAAGTAAAAAACAAAAAAATACGCGAAATGAAAGGAAGAAACAAAAGGAAAAACGAAAAGAGAAATGAAAGGAGAAATGAAAGGAGAAATGAAAGGAGAAATGAAAGGAGAAATGAAAGGAGAAATGAAAGGAGAAATGAAAGGAGAAATGAAAGGAGAAATGAAAGAAATGATCGGAAAAAATGAAAAGGAAAAACTCTGCTCAAAAAGAGCAGAGCCGAGTGTAAACTTTTTTCGGATCAGACAACATCTTCCATGCCGGATTCGTCTTTAATGGACGGGTCCAGTTCTTTAAGCATGTAAGCGCCGTAAAGATATCCGAGCGGGATGGTAATCACGAAAATGGAAATAATCCAAACAATGATGATCGTTAAAAGAGTCATGATGATGTTGGATTTTCCGATGCGGAAACTTTCTTTTAAAGCGTAGAAGAAACCTTCTCCGGGCGTCATCACGTAAACGTAAATCGTGAAGAAGAAGAAAATTTCAACAAGAAGCATCAGAATGAAAGTTAAAACACCTGCAATCGCTGCGGCGGCGGAAGCGCTTGCCAAAGAAACCGCGCCGGCAATTAATCCGACGAGAACGCCGACAATAAGGCTGACGACTGCGATAACGACGGCATAAACCAAAACGTAAATCAAACTTCTGACAAAAGCTTTGCCGGATTTGAAACCGTAGAACAGGTCGCCGATTTTGACATCCTTGCTGCGCGTTCCTTTAATCGCCATATAATACATACCGTACATCAGCGGCGCGGAAATGAAATAACCGATCAGGACCGTCAGAATCATGATCACGAAAGATGTGCCGAACTTCATGTTTATAAGCGCTTCATAAACTGCGAGAATATCACCGCCGAAGCCGATAAAGTAAACAACGGCCGAAATAATCAGGAAAAGAATAATACCGACGAGATACGCGACAATGTTGTGAATATAAGATTGGAAGGCTTTTTTCAAGCCGTCGAATAAAAGACCGAATTCCATAGTGAACACCTGTGAATTGTTTTTTGTTGGGGGATATTTAATTTATTGTTTAATTAACGATTACTGATATTGATTTTTCAACTTGATTTTTATTCAATTTGATTTTTATTTTAATTTGATTTTTGTTTTAATTTGATTTTTGTTTTATTAATTATGTAATCATCAATTTATTTACAAATTTGTAAGTAAATATTTTTATATAAATGGGTTTCCAAAAAAAATTCAGAGCCTGAAAAACAGACTCTGAATCGGTTTTCGTAAATAATGTTTTATAATTACTGAGCGGATGCGTCTTTCAGACCCGGGTTCAGTTCCTTCAAAACACTTGCTGCGAACAACATACCGAGCGGTGCTGTGATCACAAGGATTGAAATGATGGAGGCGAGGATGATGGTAATCAAAACAGTCAAGATGTTTGATTTGCCGACACCGATACTTTCCTTCATTGCGTAAATGATGTTTTCGGAAGGTGTCATCACGTAAATGTACAAAGAGTAGTACACGAAAATTTCAATGATGTATGTGATGATCAAAATCAATAAGGACATCAAGGATGCAACGGCTGCACTGCCTGTGGCTGCGGAAATTGCGCCGCCGATGAAGCCGAGAATAAAACCGATGATGACGATGATCAAGATGTAAACAATAAAGCCGATCCAGCTTCTGATAAACATGCTGACGGAAGAGAAACCGTAGAAAATATCTTTGATTTCAACTTTCTCGCCGCGAAGGCCTTTGAGGACCATATAGTACATGCCATACATTAACGGTGCGGCTGTAACGATCAAAATTGATCCGATGATCATGATAATTAAGCCGACAATATAGGCAACAATGTTGCCGATAAATGCATCCCATCCTTTTTTAAGGCTGGATGTAATAACATCGAAATCCATAATTATGACTCCTAAAATTTTTTACAAATTTACAAATATTACATTTTTATTTTTTATCTTTGAATTGGCAATAAATAAAATTGCGATCACCGCATGAAATATTGCCGAATTAATCGCCGTCGGCACCAAAAGGATGAACGTTTATTCAAAATGATAACATTTAAAACAAAGGTCAATGAACTTTATAATGTCTCGGCGCGCTAATTTAATGGAAGCAGTATATTAATATGTTTCCATTCATTAGATAATTATATAGTTTGTCTTATATATATTTTTGGTATACTTATTGTCGTAAAAAAGCCGCTTATTGTCGAAAATCACTCGATTTTGCCGGTCAGATTTTCCCACGTTCCTTTCAGTTTGCCGCCGAGCGCAAGCTTGCCGAGTTTTTTGCAGATGTCCGGATGAACACTTGCAGGCGCCACATTCTCGTACGCCGTTGACGGCAGCGGCGTCAAATAATGCGCGCGCACTTCCCCGCCTTTTTGACAAAGCCAGTCAATCATTTCCAGCGTTTTTTGCTGATCTTCCGCCGTTTCACTCGGAAAACCCGTAATAAAATCGACAATCGGCGTAATATTGTTTGAAAAACAAAGCTCGGCCGCTGTATAGACGTCCTCGGCAGAATGTCCGCGTCCGATTTCTTTCAAAACCGCATCACTTCCGGACTGCGCGCCGATGCTGAGCGAATCGTTCGCGCAATACGAGCGGACCATATCAATCATTTCTTCCGTGACGAATTCCGGCCGTACTTCCGACGGAAACGTGCCGAAAAAAATGCGTTTGTTCTCAAGTTTTGATAAAGATGACAGCAGCTCCCTGACCTTTTCAGGCTTTGCCGTTACCCCGTTTCCGCCGTATGCGAAAGCGTTTGACGAAATGAACCGCAGATCATCGTAATACCCCTCATATTTGACAATCTCGGTAACACTCCGGTGGCGCATCCGATGCCCGAAAATCTGCGGCGTTTGACAAAATTTGCAGGCGTGCGGGCAGCCGCGCGAGATTTCAAGCGGACGCCAAATATTGTCGGGCGAAAAACAGGGACAGCTGTCCAATGAAACATTTTCCCGCTTCGGCGTCGTCACGAGGTTTCCCGCATTATCTTTAAAGGCGATTCCCGGAATCGTTTCAAGTCCCGATTTCAAATCCGTTCCGTTTCGATTATTCTCCATAATCTTTGAAACGAGTGCCGGAAGCGTCTCCTCGCCTTCGCCGATGACGGCCGCGTCAAAATACTGAAGCGTTTCCGGCGGCGCCCCCGACGGATGCGGACCGCCGGCAATGAAAAATGCGGAAATTCCGTCGGCGCGTGCCGTCATAACCTCTTCAAAAACGTCTTTCTTTTGGTTTGTAAAAAAACTGTAAAGCATGATTCCCTGAGCCGGAGATTTGACAAAATCCGCGCCGGGAAGAACCGGAATCAATGCCGAATAACTGTAAGTATTTTTCTTAAAATAGCGGAAATGAATCGGAAGATCTGAAGCGAATTGACTTTGCATACCGTTTTTCGAATTCAAATTCATTTTCAAATGACCGCCGATTACAAATCTGATACAAACAAATTACAAAAAAATTACAAAATTTCGATAAATCCTTCCGCGCTGTTGACCAAAACATCGTCACCGTCTTTTAAAACGTCATACGGATTCGTTTCCAGCTTGTCAATCAGCGGAATCTCGGAAATGATTGCGCCGACCGCGACAATCGGTTCGCATTCCAAATTGATGATGGCTGCAGGCGCTTTGTTGTTCTTTTTCAGCTGATAAATCACATAAGAGCCGACGGTAGAACCTTTTCCCTGCGGAAAAACCAAGACTTTTCCCGTAATGGATTCGCCGAAAAGCTCATGCGCCGGATCAACAATCTCCCCCGTTTCAGGATTGACATTCCCCAAAAACGAAATCGGATCTTTCGTCATCAAAACTTTTCCCGACGCTTCGCCGCGCGCAATTGTCCGTCCTTTAATGATTCTGCTCATTTAAATCTCCCCCGTCGCGTCCCTGACGCAGGCTTCGGCCGTTCCGTATGTCGCTTTGATGCCGCACATACTCGGCACATACGCATACGCCTTTCCGGAATTCACCATCATGCAGTTATAAGAATTCGCTGCGGGAGATACGACCATACAAGTGTCGCAGACAACTTTGGCCCCGCTTTTTTCGATTTTGTCAACAAGCGCTTTATTCTGTTCGGCAATTTCCCGCGATGTGAAAACCCAAAACTCTTTGACAACGGTTTTGCCGTCCAAAAGAGATGCAATCTGTTCCAATTCAGCTTTGGAACAGTGCGGGCAGCCGATTGTCACAATATCGTTTCCGTCCGTCAGCGCGTTTGACGCTTCATAAACCGCGTCGATGTCTTTCTTTTCAATTGAAATGCTTTCAGCCGGCTTTTCATAAACAAATTCGGGATCCGTCATTTCAGGCGTCACGCCGTCAATATGATAAAGCGCAACCGCACCGGACGCCGCCATCGCCGCGCCGAGCATTTTCATTTCGTCTTTGGACGGAACGGATTTCATACGGAACAGCGGAATTCTGCTGCCGATGACTTTGCCCGCCACAAAGCCGAGCGCCCCGTAATCAGAGCCGAGCGTCTCAAAATCAACAACAACTTCGATATCAGGTTTCCTGTTTTCGGTTTTGTGGTACCCGTAGTCCGGTGTTTTCCCGACGAGCGCCGCCGCCAGCGCCGACGGTCCGCCCTCGCGGTTGGTGCGCGCGCCGAGAACGGAGTTCGCATATGAAATGGCCGAGGACTCGCCCCACGCCAAATGATCTTTGTAAGACACATCGAAGCCGCTCAAATAATAAGGCGTACACGTGCATTTCGGCGCGATGCCGAGACTTCCGAACGCCTTGATAATTTCAATCTGTTTGGCCGCGAATTTCGGGTCAATTCCGAGACGTTCCCAATTGTTCATGTCCATGCCGGCCGGATTGAGAACGGTTGGCACTTTGACGGTTCCTTTCAAATCGGAAATCCATTCAATGCCGGCGTCCCCAATCGTTTTGTAAGAAACGCCCGACACCTGCGCGCTTTTAATCGGAATGAGCGCGTCCGCGCCGTAAATGTCGCCGAGCGCAGCGAGAATTTCAATCATTTTGCGAAGCGTTTCGCCGTCTTCGCCGCGAAGCATTCTTTCTTCTTCTTTGGTCAGATACATATTTGTCTCCCTCTCGCTTTCTGAAATCAAATCACTTTTTCAATTCGGGAAACTTTGCGCGCTCGAAATCTTCTTTGTGCGCGAGCACTTTTGTCGCGTCCACGCCGACTTTGGAAGTCGTGCCGTCGGGCGCGCCGCGCGGATCGAGTGAGCTCCCGCGAACGTTTGTGATTATCATTGTGTCCATATCGCCTTTAACGCGCGTCGCAATCGCGAATTCGACATCGTCGGGATTGAAAATGTCAATGTCTTCGTCCACGACAACCACATGTTTTAAACTGGTGTGCGCGGCAAACGCGGCCATCATCGCGTTCTTTGCATCGCCTTCCGTCTGCTTTTTGATCTGAACGACGGCGTGCAGGTAACAGCAGCCGCCTTCCGTTAAAACGACATTGGAAACGGTGGTGACTTCGCCGACCGCTTTGTAAATTTTCGGCTCGTACGGAACGCCCATCATGAGCAGGTGTTCGGCGCCGGCCGGCAGGATGCCGTGATAAATCGGATCAATTCTGTGATAAATTCGGGTAATTTTAATAACGGGCTCGGGACGGATGTGATCGTACGTTCCCGTAATGTCAACGAACGGCCCTTCCGGCACGCGCTCATCGGGGTCAAGGTAGCCTTCGAGAACATATTCCGCGTGCGGCACTTTGATGCCGTTTGCGCATTCAAACAATTCAACGGGCGCGCCGCGAAGCGCCGCTGCGTATTCAAATTCTTTGGAGAGCGGCACGCGTGTGGTGCTTGCGTAAGTAATCACGGGATCTGCGCCGAGAACGATTGCAACCGGCAATTTTTCGCCTTTTTCGGATGCCTTTTTGTGAATCACATAGGTATGGCGCGGCGGCACAAGTCTTGCCGCAAGCGTGTTTTTGTCAACGACCATTAATCTGTGAATGGAGGCGTTCTTTTCGCCGTCGTATTCGGAAACGACAATTCCGGCCGTAATGTATCCCTCGCCGCCGTCTTTTTCAAAGTGCTTCATAATCGGCAGCTTGAACAAATCAACGTCTTTCTCTTCGATAACGACTTCTTTTGTGGGCGAGTCTTTCACAATGACAACTTCGCCGTCGGGCGTGATGTCTGCCAGACGCTGAATGATTTCTTCTTTGGGAACGCCGAGCATTGCGCCGAGTTCTTCGCGGCTGCCGAGCAGGTTCATAATCGCTTTGGAACCGTTAATATTGCCGAAAAAAACAGGACCTTTGTTTTCGTGCGCCAAAATCGGCGCTTCGTACTCTTTCGAAACGGGACGGTCGATTTCGGTCAGACGCCCGTTTTTTCTTAAATCATCAATAAAACCGCGGAAACTCATAGTATCTGCTTTTGAAAAAGCGGTATGTAAATAAAAAGGTTGCTTACCGATTTCAAAAATAAAATTCGGGTTATGACTCAGGCCATTGTTAAAAAATCGGGAGTTTTCCGCGTTAGCAGAAAACTCGAAACATTTGTTGTCCGATTGATTTTGCAGAAGCCCTGAATAAAAACTTCAGACAAAACCGATCGGATCGAGGTTTTTAACTATCTATAAAATAGGAGTAAACAATGATTAAAAAATTACTAACTATCTTTATTGCTCTTGCTGTGCTGCAAGTTGTTCGACATCTGTGCGTTGCCGTACAATCCTCACCGCTTTTGGCGCTGAAAACAATTCATGAATTTCATGGCATGAATTTCTTGAATTGCTGATTGTAAGACAATTGTACTACTCTCTCAAAATATAAAAACTATTTGATGTCATTTGTTATCTTTTTTGTTAAATGTCTGAATGATACAAATTAAAAAAAGAATGGAGAAGATTATAATTAGAATTACAATTCTCCGCTTGCCAAATCTTTTGCAACTTGTTCAAGCTGCTCGGCGTTTAAAACCGGATTGTCTTCGTTAAGCAGATTGCCGTCTTTAAAGAATTTAAATCCGGGTGCCGCAACAATGCCGTATCTTTTGGTGATGTCCAGATAATCCATCGCATTGATGCGGACAAATGAAATTTTATCGCCGTATTTTTTGTCGAGGTCGGCAAAAACCGGTTTCATTTTTTCACAGTGCGGGCAAGTTTCCATATAAAACATCGTCATGACGGGCTTTTCTTTGTTTGAGATGAGTTCGTCCCATGTGTCTGCTGTTGCTTCCGTAATTGTCATAAAATGCCTCCGATACAAAGATTCTTTCGCTGTTTTATAAATCTTTGTTATTGAAAATTAAATTGAAACTTAATGCTGAAAATTAAATCGAAACTTAATGTTGAAAATTAAATTGAAGCTTAATATTGAAACTTAATATTGAAAATTAAAAATGAAAAACCGAAAAACGGTTTTTCAGCGAAGAATTGTTGTTTCATACGGGTTTTTCAATTCTTTCTTTGAAACCGGCTCGTCGGCATAACCGAAGGCAGCGGTTGCAAGCGGCTTAAATCCGGCAGGGATTTTCAATTCCGAAAGCAGGGATTCATCCGAAAAAGCAAGTGTCGGGGACAGCATGAAAACGCTTCCGACACCCATGTCGGCTGCGGCAACCAATATGTTTTCGAGAATGCAGGCGGCATTGAAATCACCGATTGTCGGCATTCTTTCATTCGGCGCGGCTGAGATAATAATCAAAGTCGGGGCACCGTAAATCGGATCGGGAGCTTCCATTCCGGGGACGGCGGCTTTAACGGCGCTTGAAATTTTGCTCAAAAGATCGCGGTTCTGAACGACCGTGAAATGAATGGATTTATAATCTCCGAGTCCGACCGGTGCAATGCCGCCGGCGCTGAGAATTGTGTTCAGTTCGGCATCTTTAATCTGTTCTTTTTTGTACTTGCGTACGGCTTTTCTGCTTGTAAGGGCATCTAATGTTTCCATCGTTTTATCTCCTTTTTTGATTTGAAATAATAAAACAAAATAAAGAAGAATTTTATATTTATGAAGTTATGCTTTTTCGGCGGAATAAGAATCCGCATTTGTCATTTATTTTGTTTTTCTACAATTATGTTTATATAAGAAAGACGGATTTACACATACATTCATTACATACCCGCACCGACCGGTGTTTACCGTCGCGGGAGACGTAATGTGACAAGATATTGTCGCATCAGGGAAAAACGAACAATATCAGAAAAACGGAACAAAAATCAAAAACGAAAAACTGCATTCCTCATGCAATGTATACCATTTTTAAATCTGTTCTTTGAGCAATCAAACCCAAGATAAGATATCAATAACCCACTTGGAAAAGCGGTACCGTACGGGCCGCGCAGCGAAAGGAGAAAATGCTCAATATGTTTTAACCAAAACCGTGAAACTGTTATCGATTATCGATATTTGCGGTTTATGTGGTTTACGTGATTCACATCAAATTTTAGAATCATTTTTGAAATTTTTGAAATAATTATACTGAGGAGAGAAAAGACTATGAATTTTTTAAAAAGCATTAAACAGCGCGCAAAAGAAGCCGGCAAAACAATCGTGCTTCCCGAAACCGGCGACATGCGTACCTTAAACGCAGCCGATATGATTTTACGCGAAGACATTGCAAAAATTATTTTAATCGGCAGCAAAGACGAAATTCTCGCCAAAGCCGACGGATTGGATCTTTCCAAAGCAATGTTCATTGATCCGGAAAATTATGCCGAAATGGACAGTCTTGCCGACAAACTGGCAGACCTGCGCAAAGACAAAGGCATGACCAAAGAAGACGCCGCCGCTTTGCTTAAAGACGACACCTTGTATTTGGGCTGCATGCTGGTCAAAGAGGGAATCGCCGACGGCATGGTCGCAGGCGCCGTGAATTCGACGCCGAATGTGCTTCGCCCCTGTCTACAGATTCTCAAAACCGCGCCGGGCGTGAAATTGGTTTCCAGTTTCTTTGTCATGGTCGTTCCGGACTGCGATTTCGGCGAAGACGGCGTTTTCATTTTCTCCGACAGCGGTCTCGTTCAAAACCCGAATTCCGAAGAATTGGCAGCCATCGCTCAAAGCGCCGCGGAATCCTTCCGCAAATTGGTCCAAGCGGAACCCAAAGTCGCTTTCCTTTCCCATTCCACAAAAGGCAGTGCCAAGCATCCCGACGTGAATAAAGTAACGGAAGCCGTGCGCATCGCAAAGGAAGAAGCGCCCGACATCCTGATGGACGGCGAACTCCAGCTGGATGCGGCAATCGTCCCCGAAATCGGAAAACAGAAAGCGCCGAACAGTCCCGTTGCCGGAAATGCTAATGTGCTTGTGTTTCCGGATTTGGATGCCGGCAACATCGGTTACAAATTGGTGGAGCGCTTGGCAAAAGCGGAAGCCTACGGTCCGATTACTCAGGGCATTGCAAAGCCCGTCAACGATCTTTCCCGCGGCTGCACTGCCGAAGACATCGTCGGCGTGGCAGCAATTACGGCTGTTCAGGCTATTACGGAATAAGTGTGCGAAAGTGCGAAATGCGAAATGCAGTCTGTAAATCTAAAGACAGATTGAATCTAAAGACAGATTGAATCTAAAAACAGACTGCGGCATCAAATTCAAATTATCAAGTGTGAAAACACCAACATTGGAGGAATAACGAAATGAATGTATTGGTTTTAAATTGCGGCAGCTCGTCGCTGAAATATCAGTTATTGAACATGGAAACAGAAACCTTGCTGGTCAAAGGTCTTTGTGAGCGTATCGGAATCGACGGCCAGTTAAAGCATGAACGCAGCGACAAAACGTATGAAGCTGATTTGCCCATGCCTGATCACGATGCGGCCGTCAAAATTGTTTTGGACGCGCTTTTGGACCCGAGTCACGGCGTGCTCAAATCCATGGACGAAATCCATGCGGTCGGCCACCGCGTCGTGCACGGCGGCGAACATTTCAGCGAATCCGTCTTAATTGACGATGAAGTGGAAAAAGCAATCGAAGATTGTTTTGAGCTTGCGCCTCTGCACAACCCGCCGAACTTAACCGGCATCCGCGCCTGCAAACACATCATGCCCGGCGTTCCGCAAGTGGCGGTGTTTGACACGGCTTTCCATGCCGATATGCCCAAAAAAGCCTATTTGTACGCCATTCCGTACGGTCTTTACGAGAAATATAAAATCAGAAAGTACGGTTTCCACGGCACCAGTCACAAATACGTTTCCATGCGCGCGGCCGAAATGCTGGGCAAACCGTATGACAAATTAAAAGTCGTGACCTGCCACTTGGGCAACGGCGCCAGTGTTTGTGCCGTTGACGGCGGACGCTCCGTTGACACATCCATGGGCTTAACACCGCTGGAAGGCCTCATCATGGGAACACGCAGCGGCGACATTGACCCCGCGGTCGTCACATTCATTATGCAGAAAGAAAACCTGACCGCGCAGGAAACATTGGATCTTTTGAACAAAAAATCCGGCGTCCTCGGCGTTTCAGGCGTTTCAAGCGACTTCAGAGACCTCGATAAAGCCGCATCTGAAGGCAACGAACAGGCAAAAGCGGCATTGGAATCCTATTGGTACAGAGTTGCCCGCTACATCGGCAGCTACTGCGCTTCCATGAACGGCGCGGACGCCATTGTCTTCACGGCAGGCGTCGGCGAAAACCACATCCAGACCCGTGAAGAAATCTGTAAATATCTGGGCTATCTCGGCGTTGAAGTCGATTCCGCCAAAAACAATGTGCGCGGAAAAGAAGTCGACTTTTCAAAAGACGGCGCAAAAGTGCGCGCTTTAATCATTCCGACCAACGAAGAATTGGTGATTGCAAGAGACACCAAATTGGCGGTCAGCAACAGCATGCTTGCTTTTAACAAATGAGTCGGCAGCTGATTATTGAAAAATTTGAAAAATAATTGCGAAGAAGTTTTCGGGCTTCTTCGTCTTCTTTTTTTGTTTTTAATTGCGCTGCCGCCGCGCGCGGGCCGTACGTTTTTTAAAATGATTGAAAAACGGACCCGGTTTTATTCAGCGAATGATAACCCGGCAGTTTGATTCATTTTTTTGATTAATTTGATTCATCTTTGCTTTTCGATACCGTTTGATATGTCGGCAATACCAAAGGATTCTGATTTGAAAAACCCGTGACGGATTTGACGATTTCCGTCATCTTTTTGTAAGCAATCGGATTTCCGTTTTCCAAAACATAATTTCGAAGTTCTTCGACATCATAATCCTCGCCGGTTCCGTCCACTTTGAAAAAGAACACAGCGATGCATTTCAAATTCATGGAACCGTTTTCGGCCGTGATTTCAATCATTTGCTCGACGATACACGGTTTGCTTAAATCGCCGATCGGAACTTTGGCGTTTGCACCTGTTTTGATTTGCATATTGACGGGGCCTTCGACCGGATTGTAATCGTATTCCAACTTGCGGAGAGAAGAGCTGACTAATCGGCATTTTTTAAAATTCATCGTGATTCCTCGGCTTTTGATATTGATGTTATTTGATATTTGATATTTTGATGTTTTTGATTTTGATGTTTTTATGTTTTTGATTTTTGATGTTTTTATGTTTTTGATATTTTTGAAATTTTATATTGACAAAAGATATTTTCTCCGATTATTAATGTGTGCCGATTTAATCGAATCGTTTTATCGATTTTACCGAATTTTTACCGATTTTTGCGGCATGACGTCATATTTTCATATCGTTTGCAGCCGGCACTCCGCACGCGCGAAGCGGCACGGTTTGAAAATCCTTCAAAACAAAACCGCATTTTTCAAAGACAACAATCGTTTTAAAAAATTAAAAATCATTATCGGAATCCTTTTGTGCGACATTGTAAACTCACGGGTAATTTATTTATAGTTTACATTCTTTTTTTGTTCCACTTTAAAGAACCGAACCTGTTTTTGCGGATTTATTACCAAAGAGGCAACCGAACAGATGTAAACGAAAAAACGAGAGTCATTTTTGACTCAAATCTCTTATCAAATTTATGGAGGGCTGAAGATTATGGCCGTTAAAATTACAGAAACCGCTCTTCGTGACGCACACCAGTCTTTAATTGCGACACGCATGAGAACCCGCGATATTTTGGATATTGTTGAACAGTTGGACGACGTCGGATATTATTCCCTTGAAATGTGGGGCGGCGCAACTTTTGACACATGCATCCGCTATCTCAATGAAGATCCGTGGCAGAGACTTCGAGACATCAAATCGCGCATGAAAAAGACGCCGGCGCAAATGCTTCTCCGCGGTCAGAACCTTGTCGGCTACCGCCATTATTCCGACGATGTCGTTGAAAAATTCGTGACAAAAGCGCATGAAAACGGCATTGATATTTTCAGAATTTTTGACGCGCTCAACGATTTCAGAAACATTGAAACCGCGGTGAAAACCGCCAAAAAAGTCGGCGCGCACGTTCAGGGAACGGTCAGCTACACCATCAGTCCCGTTCACACCCCCGAGACATTTATCAAAATGGCAAAGCAGCTCGAAGAAATGGACTGCGACTCCATTTGCATCAAAGACATGGCAGGCCTGCTCTCACCGGCAGCGGCATCCGAAATTGTTTCCGGCATGAAAAAGGAAGTTTCCATTCCGATCTGCGTTCACTCGCACTGCACTTCCGGCATGGCTCCTGTTATGTATTACGCTGCTGTTGAAGCCGGCGCGGACATCATTGACACCGCCATTTCTCCGTTCGGCTGGGGCAGTTCGCAGCCGCCGACAGAAGCGATGGTCGCCTCATTCATGGGAACGAAATACGATTCCGGCATCTCTCTTGAGAAATTCAATGAAATTACGCCGTTTTTTAGAAACCTGAAAGACAAATACAACTCCATCTGCGACCCGATTTCAGAAACGATCGACGCGAATGTCATTTTGTACCAGATTCCGGGCGGCATGCTTTCGAACTTGGTTTCTCAGCTCAAAGAGCAGAACGCGCTTGACAAATATATGGACGTTTTGGCGGAAATGCCGCGCGTCCGCGAAGAACTCGGCTACCCGCCGCTTGTCACACCGACCAGCCAGATTGTCGGAACGCAAGCCGTTTTAAACGTCATCATGGGCGAGCGCTACAAAGTGATTCCCAAAGAAGTCAAAGATTATGCCCGCGGCTATTACGGCAAAACACCCGTTCCGATGACCGGGGAAATGATTTCGCTCATCATCGGCGACGAAAAGCCGATTACCTGCCGCCCCGGAGATTTGCTTCCGCCGGAATATGAAAAGATGAAGAAAGAAGCGGAAGAGATGGGCATCGCCAAATCCGAAGAAGATGTGCTCACTTACATTTTATACCCCGCAATCGCTCCGAAATTCCTGAAAGGCGAAGCAATCGAAGAAGAATTGGTTTGCGGCTGCAGCATGCCCGCATCCGGCGGCGCCAGCATTTCCGGCGTTCCGACGGAATACAAAGTGGAAGTGGACGGCAGCGTCTTTGATGTCAAAGTTGAGCCGACCGGATACAGCATTGTCGCGGCGGACGGATCCAAATCCGGCGGCGCGGCACCGTCAGAGGATGAAAAGAAATCCAAGGCCAATGCGCCCGGCGCCGTGACCAGCTCCATGCAGGGCATGATTCTTTCCATCAAAACAAAAGTCGGCGAACAAGTCAACGAGGGCGACACCATCTGCGTGATTGAAGCCATGAAAATGGAAAACGCCGTCAACGCGCCGAAATCCGGCGTTGTCAAGGAAATTATCGTTGCGGAAGGCGACACGGTTGCCGCCGGAGACGCTTTGATGATTATCGAATAAGGAGTGAAACAATATGTTTCAAAAAATCCTTGTTGCCAACCGCGGTGAAATCGCAATCCGTGTGATGCGCGCCTGCCGTGAGATGGACATTAAAACGGTTGCCGTTTATTCCGATGCGGATAACAAAGCGCTTTTTGCGATGTACGCCGATGAAGCGGCCTATGTCGGCCCGGCACCTGCCAGTCAAAGCTATCTGAACATGGAAAAAATCATTGAGGTTGCCAAGCAGACCGGCTGTGACGCGGTTCATCCCGGCTACGGTTTTCTTTCGGAAAATTCAAAATTCGCGCGCCGCTGCGCAGAGGAAGGCATCACGTTTATCGGTCCGTCCGCCGACGTGATTGACAAGCTCGGCAGCAAAATCGAGTCGCGTAAAATCGCAAAAGCGGCAAACATTCCGACCGTTCCGGGGACGGAAGACGCGGTCAAAGATGCCGACGAAGCGATTCTGGTTGCCAAAGACATCGGCTATCCTGTTTTGATTAAAGCGTCTGCCGGCGGCGGCGGCATCGGTATGCGCGTCGTCAACAGCGAAGAAGAATTCAAAGACGCGCTGGAAACCACAATGCGTTTGGCCGGATCCGCTTTCGGCGATCCTTCCGTTTTCATTGAAAAATATATTTTAAATCCGCGCCATATTGAAATTCAGATTATGGCCGACAAATTCGGCAATGTCATTTATTTGGGTGACCGCGAATGTTCGATTCAGCGCCGCCACCAGAAACTGATTGAAGAAGCTCCGTCGCCGATTATGACGCCCGAACTCCGCAAGGAAATGGGCGAAGCTGCGATCCGCGCGGCCAAAGCGGTCGGCTATTCCAATGCGGGAACGGTGGAATTCATTTTCTCAAACGGCAAATTCTACTTCCTGGAAGTCAACACGCGCCTTCAGGTCGAGCACGGCATTACGGAATTGATTACGGGCGTTGATTTGGTCAAAGCGCAGATTCGTGTCGCGGCCGGCTTTGAGCTCGGCATGACGCAGGAAGATGTGTCCATCCGCGGCCACGCCATTGAATGCCGTATCAACGCGGAAGATCCGCTCAACGACTTTGCGCCGTCTCCCGGAAAAATCAGAAGATACAGATCTTCCGGCGGTCCGGGCATTCGTGTCGACAGCGGTGTTCACACAGGATATACGATCTCGCCTTATTATGATTCGATGATTTCCAAGCTGTGCGCTTACGGCGAAGACCGTGATGAAGCGATTGCGCGTATGAAGCGCGCGCTTTACGAATATGTGGTCATCGGCGTGACGACCAACATTCCGTTCCACAAAGCGGTCATGGAAAACGAAGAATTCAAAAAAGGAAACTTGTCGACGCGGTTTATTGACGACAACAACATTGTTCCTGCGATTCGCGATATTTTGGAGCGCGACTCTGAAAAAGGGGCGACGCTTGCTTCGGCGCTGGACAACGAAGAAGTTGTCATTGCGGCAATTACGGCAGCGGTCAGCAGTTACATGAGCAGTGTTGCCGAGATTGAAAATAAAGGCGGCAAAAAATAAACGACTGTAAACACAGCCGTCAAGTTTGAACGAGAACCAAATTTATATAAACTTGGAAATGAAAGTAAGGCTACTAAGCAATTGTAAACCAGGGGAAACTCGGGATGAAAAGCAAAAGATCAGAAATTATCAATGCGTTTAAAGCCGCAAACGGAAAGGCCATTTCGGGCGAAGAGCTGGGAAAAGAGCTCGGCATCTCCAGAACGATGGTCTGCAAATACATCAAAGGCTTAAAAGACGACGGGTATGAAATAACATCTGCGCCGAAAAAGGGCTATGTTTTGAAATCCGTTCCCAAGCTGCTTTATCCCGAAGAAATTCTTTCGGGTTTGAAGACGACGCTTTTCGGGAAAAATATTTTTTATTATGATGAGGCCGGCTCTTCCAATGATATCGCCAAGAAACTTGCGCCGACGGCGGAAGAAGGAACGATTGTCGTTGTGGAGCAGCAGACCGGCGGCCGCGGCCGTCTCGGCAGGCAATGGGCGTCACCGAAAGGCGGTATCTGGTTTTCAACGATTTTAAAACCCAGAATCGCGCTCAGCGCAGCCTCCCGCTTAACATTGACGTTCGGGCTCAGCGTTGCCAAAACAATGCGTCAATACGGCTTTGACGCCAAAATCAAATGGCCCAACGATGTTTTGGTCAACGGTAAGAAGGTCACCGGCATCTTAACGGAAGTGGAAGCCGAAATTGACACCGTTGAATTTGTAGTGATCGGAATCGGCATCAACGCCAACATGAGTTTAAAAGACATTCCCGAAGATTTGCGCGAAAACTCGACGACGCTTCGCGACGAAGGCGGTAAAAGCATCGACCGCGTGGAGTTCCTTCAGAAGCTTTTGTTTGAAATGGAACAGGAATACATCCGTTTCAGCACGCGCCCGTTCAATGAAATCATGGACGAAATCATTGCGCTGTCGGATACGATCGGCAAAGAAGTGACGGTCAACATGCCCAACAGAATCGTCGAAGGAACGGTTGTCGGCATTTCCAAAACCGGCGCGCTTTTGCTGAAGAAAGCGGACGGCGAAATCGAAGAAATCATCGCCGGGCGGTGTATGTACGCGAAAAAATAATTTGAAATTATGAACCGGCACCGTAACAATCAAATAATTCAAAGTCAAAAAATTGAAAATCAATAAAAACGGAGAACGAAATGATCGGAATTCCCCTGTCAAGCCGATTAATGCCGCTTTTGAAACGGCATTCTGTCCTTTTTTTTGTTCTTGTATTGGCAGCTGCTGCTTTGCTTTTGCCCTGCGCGGCCGAGAGTGAAACAAAAACGCTGATTTCCGATGAATACGTGATTCTGCGCGACGGCGAAACTCAAAAGTTTCAGCTGGGATATGAAGCCGTCTTAAAAGGATTCGGCGCCGACAGTGTTTTGGTTGAATTTTATAACAATCACAGCAAGCCTGTTTCGGTCGGAAGTGTTATTCTCAAAGAAGGTGAAACGGTCCAATGTTATCGAAAAGCCGACGAAGACAATTTGATTGTTTTAATGATGACGCTGGATAAAATGTATTTCAACAATTCCCAGGTCATTGTCGGATTTTCGCATGTTTATCAGTTTGAAGATGTTTTCCCGTCGGACGGTACGGAATGGGTTCTGGAAACCGCCGTTTTGGAAGATCCGTCAACGCCGGGAAGCACCAAACCGCCGGAAGGCGGCAGCAATATCGGCCAGGATCTTATGAATCCGCTGTACATCATCATACTGATCGGAGCGGCGGCGGTTGCCGTTTGTATCATCCGGATTTTTTCAGAAAAGAAACCCAAAAAAAGCAAAAAGAATTCTAAAGATTCTTTGGAAAATGAAAAATAAAAAACGAAGGTAGAAAGAGCAAAAATGAAAAAACAAATGAAAAACAAAATGAAAAGCAAAAATAAAAGCAAAAAATAAAAACGATGAAAACAAAATATAAAAAAATAAAAACAAAAAATGGAACCCGAGACGGGAACCAAAAAAATAATTAGAAAATAAATTAATAAATAATTAAATAAATCAAATCAGGCTTTCATAATAGCCTTTTCTTTTTTCTTTCTGATCTTCTTCTTTTTTAACGGAAACAATCAGCTTTTTCTTTGTGACCGGTTCCAGCCGCTTCCATTCAACAACGGCGTCTTCTTCTAAAATGAAATCTTCGGCCCGTTTGTCGATGAGTTTGCCGTTGACTTCATACAAATAAAAGCCTTCTTCACCGTCGGCGGCGACAATAAAGTCTTTGCCGTCAATGTTTTTGACTTCTACGACCGAGACGGTTTTAAATGCTTCCATCAAGGACGTTCCTTTTTCAACTTCCAGACGTTTCACCGGCGCGAACGAATCAAAAGCGCCCGTGAAATTCTTTTTCAGTAAAGAGAATACATGGGTTTTGCCGTAGATTTTTCTCTCAATTAAACCGGCCTCTTCCAAAACTTTGATGTGTTTGGACGCAACGGGGACGGAAATGCCCAAATCGCGCGCAATTGCCGAAATATGCATGTCTTCCATTGCCAAAAGCTGCAGAATGCGCTGACGCATTTGACTGGAAACGGCCGCAAACATTTGCGTGCTTTCTGTCTGAGATTCCTCTTTCGGTGCCCGGCCGCCCTTTTTGGGGGATTTTGCCGGTTTTTTAGAAGTTGTCGGTTTTGTCGCCATAGTTTAACCTCGGTAAAAAGATAAATAGATAGTTAAAGAAAATAGGGATACATCTTATTTATTTTAATCTGAGAAACTTAGATATAATCATTACTTTTGGAAACAAATCCGAAATGAGGAAAAAACATGAGTCAAGAACGTCAAAAATCGCAAATCATATTGATTTTGCTGACCGTTTTAGCAATTTTTCTTTTGCTGACATCAAGCGCTGCGGCAAGATCGTATTCCTTTGATCTGATTCAATCAGACATTACGGTTGATGAAAACGGTGTAACGCATGTCACCCATGAATTGTTATACACATTTGAAACAAGCCCCGGAGACGAATATCGAGAAGTTTATTATGTGATTCTTCAGGCCCAAAACACGACGATTCATAATATCACGGGTCGTTTATCCGGTTATGAAAATTCAACTTTTAACTACAACCGAATCGCTGACGGCTATGAAATTACCGCGCAATTGCCGCAGCCGAATCCGAAACATGTTTCTTTTATCTTTTCATACGACATTTACGGCGGCGTGAATGTTTACAACGATATCACCGAATTCAATTACATGCTCCGAAGCAACCAATGGAGTGAAGCGGCGGACGTTTTTGAAGCAAACATCACAATTACCGCGCTTGACGGGAATATTTTTGAAAACGAATCCTATTTGATTTACCGCCATCCGACTCCTGTATTCATGATGGTCAATACAGGCAGCGGTAATGAAACCGGATATCGGACAATCAATACAACGATTCGGGAAGAAAATGTGGCGGCCTATTCATGGATGGACGTTCGGATTCTGTACCCGCGAATGGAAAATCCCGACAGCCGATATGTGACAATCATTAATGAAAACGGCCTTGAAAAAATAATGGCGGAAGAAGAAGCCTATCAAAGAAAGCAGATCTATCCTGTTGCATTCATTTTTATTCAGCTTCTTGTTATTTTGGCAGGAATCGGCGGCGCTGTTTACATTTATTGGAAGCACGGCAGAGAGCCGAAAGTCGCTTACAATGCGCTGTATGAGCGCAACATTCCGACAAATACGAAACCGGCAATGGTCAATGCAATTATTACGGGACACGGCAAACCGAGTATGGATGCGTTTGTTTCAACAATTATGAGTTTGGTTGACCGTGATTATTTATCAATCCGGGAAACGGACAGCACAAATTGGCGCGGCAAAGACAAAAAAATCGTCGTTTTGAAATTTGAAAAACCGGCGGATTCCGGCCTTGAAAAATTTGAATCCGACGTGTATCACTTCTTGAGAAGGTATGCCGTCAATGATGAAATTGATTGGAAAGATTTCCAGAAGAAATTGGGCTCAAACGATTCCTTCTACAACTTCTTGAACAAATGGAACGCGGATGTTGAAAAACAGTCGCGTTTTGATGATTATTTCGACAGCAAAGGAAACAAATTAATCGGAAGTCTCGGCATTGTTCTGATTATTGAATCCATTCTGATGTATTTCATTTCTGAAATGCTTGCGCCTTCCATTTACTATCCGCTGACGTCAACAGCCACTTTGATGTGTCTGTTCAGCGGGATTTTAGGAATCGCTTTAATTGTTTATCCGATTGTTTTCAAAAAATCAATGGGGCGCTGGACGGATGACGGCCGCGTTTTCTATTTGAAATGGAAAAACTTTGAAAAATATCTGACCGATTATTCTCTGATTGAACAATATCCGCCGGCATCGGTGATTATCTGGGATCATTATATCGTTTATGCGATGGCGCTCGGCGTTGCCGATGAAGCATTGAAGAACATGAATCTTGCGATGCCTTCGGGCGGCATTCAGGGAAGCCGGTTCGCTTATGTTTATTATTATCCGTTCTTCTACACCGGAATGAGAAGCGCATATTCGTCTTCGACACCGCAAAGCAGCGGCGGCGGCGGCCCGGGCAGCGGCATGGGCGGCGGCGGAATCGGCGGCGGATTCGGCGGCGGCTTTGGAGGCGCCCGTTGAAATCTTTACTGATTCAAACACAATGAAACAACAGATGAATATAAAAATCAGAAACACCAAGTAAAAGGCACAGGTGGGTTTGAATCATTCAGTAATCGTAAAAGTAAGTAAAAAAGGGTACAATAAAAGATACAAAATAAAGGAGAGTACAAAAAAATGGAAACCGGAACAATTATTGCAATTGTTGTCATCGTTTTGATTTTGATCATCCTCGCGGTGCTTGCCGCGATGTACAACGGATTGGTCAAAAGCAGAAACTTTGTTGACAACGCCTGGAGTCAGATTGACGTTCAATTGAAAAGAAGATATGATTTGATTCCGAATTTGGTTGAAACCGTGAAAGGGTATGCAAGCCATGAAAAAGAAACGCTGGAGAATGTGATTGCCGCGCGCAACGCAACGATGAACGCGACATCGCCTCACGCCAAAGCGGAAGCGTCCAACATGCTGACGTCCACTTTGAAAAGCTTGTTTGCCGTTGCGGAAAATTATCCGGATTTGAAAGCGAACACAAACTTCCAGGATCTTCAAAAGCAATTGAAAGACACGGAAGACAAAATCGCTTACGCCCGTCAGTTTTACAATGACACCGTCACAAAATACAACAATGAAATTCAGACCATTCCGAGAAACATTGTTGCCAAAATCGGCGGTTTTGAGAAAAAAGAACTTTTCGACGCCGGACCCGATGAAGTCAGGGAAGCACCGAAAGTTCAGTTCTGATTTTGCATTTTTTGCAAAATCATTTCTTTTTTATTTTTGATTTTTCATTTTTGACTTTTTAACTTTTCAAAAACGGAGCGGGCATTGAAGTATTTTTGAAAATTTGTGCCGCTCGCGCGCGGCCGGCGCATCAATTCGGAAACGATAACATGGATGAAAAGAAAAGAGAACAGCTTTTGGAAGAAATTTCAGATCCGAATTTCAATCTCTCTTATTTTACGGATTTAGCAGCGGCCGACCAAAAATTCCGCGATTTTGCTGTCCGTGAAATGCTGAATCATAAGCATATCATGGTTTATTATCACTGCTATTACATTGCGGAAGCGGCGGCCGAATCTTTTCCTGATTTGATGTATGAATATTGGGATGATATTGAAAAACTTCTGAAACACAAAAATTCTTACCACCGCAATTTCGCGCTTTCGATTTTGGCAAGACTTTCAAAAGCTGACACGGGAAATAAAATGAATAAATGCATTGACGATTATTTGCTGCCGTTGCATGATGTCAAGTTTATGACCGCTGATTTTTGCATTCAGAATTGTGCGCTGATTTGTGTTTACAAGCCCGAGCTTTCCGGAAAGATTGTTTCGGCAATCATTGATTCGATTCGCCGGGGAAAGCGGACGGAAAGACAAAATTCGTTTTTGGCGGGAACGGCAATCACCGTCTTCGGTTCGTTTTACGAAAGTTACGGGAACAAAAAACAATTGATTGAATTCGCCGAAGAAAATCAAAACGGCGGCAGTCCGAAAACACGGAAAATTGCAAAAGCGTTTTTGAAAAAATTCGAATCGGCGGAATAAATTCGGTTCATGTTTTTTCAATCGTTTCTCAATCGCTTCCCGATTTTTCTCAATTGCTTCCCGATTGTTTCTCAATCGTTTTCCCAATCCGTTTCCCAATCGGTTAATTTAAATTGTTTGGCTCGTTAATTCTTTCTTATATCTTTTTAATACTTTTTTTCAATCATTTTTAAATTTCAGAGGAAAATTATGCATATTACGGAAGGTCAAAGCAAACTGGTCAAACCGATTGTGCCGGCGGAAATTACGGCGGACATGGATTTGGATGAATTCGTCAAAGCCTTGTCCGGCTGCGGATTCGGCGCACGCCGTATCGGAAAAGCGGCCGACATTTACACGGAAATGCTTTCGGATGAGAAAACGGTCAAATTTTTCGGCCTCGCAGGCGCCATGGTTCCGGCAGGTATGCGCAAAATCATCGCCGATCTGATCCGCGACGGCCATATCAATGTGCTGATCACGACCGGCGCAAATATGGTGCACGACGCGCTTGAAGGGCTTTACATGCCGCATTATGTCGGCGATGACACGGCAAATGATGTGGAACTCAGAGAAGAAGGCATTGACCGCATTTATGATGTTTATCTTCCCGATAACCATTTTGAAGATTTCGAAGGATTCATGCAGGAAATCATTGCGGAGCTTCCGACGGAAAAACCGGTTTCGATTGTTGAATTCATGCGCCACATGGGAAAGCATATTGACAATCCGGATTCGATTTTGAGAGCGGCGTACGACATGAACGTTCCGATTTACTGTCCGGCATTTCCGGACTCTGTGATTGGTCTTCAGGCCTGGCTTTACAAAGAAACCAATCCGCTTGTGATTGACGCGCTCGGCGACATGCACGATTTGATGGACATTTGCTGGGAAGCGGAAAAAGCCGGCGCTGTTTTCGTCGGCGGCGGCGTTCCGAAAAATTACACGCTTCAGACGATGCTTGTCACACCGCGCGAATTTGATTATGTGATTCAGCTGACGATGGACACGCCGCAGACGGGCGGCCTTTCCGGCGCGACTTTGGACGAGGCGGTTTCCTGGGGCAAAGTGAACGCCGAGTCGAAAACGGTGACGGTTTATTCCGATGCGACGATTACGCTTCCGCTGATGGTTGCAGCCGCCAGATCCCGGCTGAAGAAGAAGGCGGCCGGCCAAGCGGAACAGGCGGAAAAGAAAAATGAGGCCGACAAAGACGGATTGACTTATCCGACGGACTGAGGGGAGAGGAATACAAGATGAGTTCAGACACAAATGCAAATTCAAATGCAAATGCAACTGTATTTCAAAGAAAAACCGGTATTATTTTGGCGCTGGATGTGACGGATGAGGCAAGCGCACTTGAAATCACGTCCGAGGTTTCGGGATTGATTGACGCCGTTAAAATCGGCTACCCGCTTGTTCTCGGAACCGGTCTTCAGATTGCCTCAAAGCTTTCAAAATATGCGCCCGTCATCGCTGATTTTAAAGTGGCGGATATTCCGAACACCGACCGTTTGATTTGCGAACATGTTTTCAAAGCCGGCTGCGCCGCAATTATCGTCCAGGGATTTACGGGTCCGGACAGCTTGACGGAATGCGTGAAAACGGCAGACGAATTCGGCGGCAAAGTTTTTGTCGTCTCCGAAATGAGTCATCCCGGCGGCGATCATTTCTTTACGGATGACGTTTCCAAAGAAATTGCCGCGCTTGCCAAAAAATCAGATGCGTTCGGAATCGTTGCACCCGCGACACGGCCGGAGCGTGTGAAAGAACTTCGCGCCGTAATCGGCGGCGATTTGAAAATCATTTCACCCGGCGTCGGCGCTCAGGGCGGAAGCGCGGCCGATACGATTAAAGCGGGAGCGGATTGGGTGATTGTGGGGCGCAGTATCTACAACGCCGAAAATCCGAGAGACGAAGCGATGAAAGTGAAGGTTGAAATTGAAAAATTGATTTGAAATTTTTGAATTTTAAATTTGTTTCATTTTTTAAAAATTCATTCCGTTTTTAGAAAATCAAAATGCCAATGATGAGAATTTCAGCTGATTTTATGATGAGCCCTATGAGTTCTGAGGCATTTTGATTTGCAGTTTTAATTGTTGATTTGATTTTTTAATCCTCGTCCGATTCTTTTTTATTTATTTGTTTATACTTTTGAATTGTATTTGTTCGATTTTTATTTGAAAAATTTGATTATTTTATAAAATATTAAAAATTTTAAAATAACAGGATGATCAGTCTTTTGTAAATGACATTAAAAAGCGTAATTTCTGATTTGTTTCATCCTGCCGCTAAAACAGATTCCGTTGAATCTGACAGCAGCAATCCAAAAAAAGTAAATCTTAGATCGTCATATCAAATCAACGAAACAAATCCGATTCTAAAGATGAATAATATGGGCAATGAAAATGAAAGCAGCCGGACAGATGATTTCTTATTGGATTCATTTTTAAACCAAAGTGTTCGATTGAAAATATTAATTCCGATTCCTTTTAAAATTGCCCGCGAAGATGGAATGTATTTCATGGAGAATGATCTTTTTGACATCTTTTCTTACGGCGAGGATTTGAAAAAAGCAAGAGAAGAACTTGAACTGCAGCTTTCGGTTCTTTGGAATGATTATGTTTTGGAAGATGAAGCCGAATTGTCTGAAAGCTCCCGGCTTTACAAAAAACTTCTTTTAAAATATTTGGGGGCAAAGGATGGCGATTAAAACACGCGTTTTTGAACATCTCCTTGAACAAAAAGGATTCCAAAAAAAGTCCGGCGATCACAATTTTTATTATTTTTATCTCGACGGGATTCGAACGAATATAAGAACAAAAACAAGTCACGGAAGTTCCGGTCGGTCAGCGCGGGAGATAACGCCTTATCTGGAAAATAAAATCCGAAATCAAATGCATTTAACAAAAGAACAATATCAATTATTCATCGATTGTCCTCTCAAAGAAAAAGATTTGGCTGAACTTTATGTGAACGAATTAAAGATTATTGATTCAAAAATAGCGGATGAAATCGAATAATTTGTGATTTGAAATATTTATGATTTGAAAAATAAGGCTCAAAACAGCCGACAAATCATTTTTTTTAATGAAGGCGCTAAATATAAACGTTAAATGTTATACTTTTTCGCCGATTTCCGAGTATTTCCAATCATTCCGATTGAAACCTTTATATAATAAAAACGGTTTTTACACTTGCTTTTTTAAAGTAAATTGACCTCAAATGGGGCTGTAGGGTAGCTTGGTCCATCCTGCAAGGCTGGGGGTCTTGCGACCTGAGTTCAAATCTCAGCAGCCCCACCATACCTTATTTTATCTTGTTTCTGAATCATTCTTTTCTTAAAAAAGTTTCAATGCCGATAACTTCTGTTTTTCTTAAAAATCGACCATTGCCGTATTACAAATTTTATAAACCATCAGCGCCTTTTATCTCTCGGGGATTTTTATGTTCATGGACTTGACCATACAAAAGGATACAAAGGGCATCGACTGGAACGATGTGAAATGTCTGCTGAAACGGACGGACATGACAACATTCGATGTCGAGCTGCACCAAAAAGCGTTTGAAAACAGCGCAAAAGTGATTTTTATTTTCCACGGCGACATCCTCATCGGCTGCGGCCGTTTGCTTTCGGATTTCGCTTATCAGAGTGTCATTTATGATGTCGCGGTCGATGTTGATTCTCAGGGGAAAGGAATCGGCAAAATGATTGTCAAACTTCTGACGGAAGGCGAAGAAGACAAAAACATCATTCTTTACGCAACGCCCGGAAAAGAAGAATTTTATCACAAATTCGGGTTCCGGCATTCCAAAACAGGAATGTGCCGGTTTATTGATGTGGAAGCGGCGCTTGAAAAGGGATTTATTGATTGAATCCAAAAATAAAGAATGACCCGCTCCAAGTGTGCATCAATGAGAGGCCGAGCAGGTTCTGTTAATGATTCATTAAATCACTTTTTATTAATACTTTTTGAATGCCGTTGATTCATATTGAAACTTCTTTTGTTTCAATAAAAATAAATATCATTCAAACATACCCGAGTTCACTTAATTTAAATTAAAAATCTAAATTCAGAGGCTCATTATGGTTTCAAAAGAACTCCCCTTTACAAAACAGGAAATCGAAGAAATAATCAAAACGTATCCCACGCCGTTTCACATTTACGATGAAAAAGCGATTCGCGACAACGCCGAAGACATGAAAAAATCTTTCGGAATCATCAACGGGTTCAAAGAATTCTTCGCGGTCAAAGCGCTTCCGAATCCTTACATTTTAAAAATTCTTGCCGAACACGGATTCGGCGCCGACTGCAGTTCTTTACCGGAACTCCTTCTCGCTGAAAAAGCGGGCATCACGGGCGAAAACATCATGTTCAGCTCCAACGATACGCCGGCGGAAGAGTTCAAAAAAGCAAGAGAGATCGGCGCAATCATCAATTTGGATGACATTTCGCACATCGAATATCTCGAAGAAGTTGCGGGACTTCCCGACATCGTTTGCTTCAGATACAATCCGGGACCGCTCAAAGGCGGCAACGAGCTCATCGGAAAGCCGGAAGAAGCGAAATACGGGTTTACGCGCGAGCAGCTTTTTGAGGGCTACCAAATGCTCAAAGAAAAGGGTGTCAAGCGCTTCGGTCTTCATACGATGGTCGCCTCAAATGAGCTCAACGTCGATTATTTTGTTGAAACCGCGCGCATTTTGTTTGAAGTGATTGTTGAAATTTCCAAAAATCTCGGCATTGACTTTGAATTCGTCAACCTCGGCGGCGGCATCGGTATTCCTTACCGTCCCGACCAGGAACGCGTTTCGTTTGACGCGATTGCCGCGGGCGTAAATAAAGCCTATGAAGAGACAATCGGAGAAGCCGGAATCGCCCGGCCGAATGTTTACTTTGAATGCGGCCGCGTGATTACCGGGCCTTACGGCTACCTTGTCACGGAAGTCCGTCACATGAAGCACATTTACAAAGATTATGTCGGAACAGACGCCTGCATGGCAAATCTGATGCGTCCCGGCATTTACGGCGCCTATCACCACATTACCGTTCTCGGCAAAGAAAAGGCCGTTGCCGATCACAAATATGATGTGACCGGATCGCTTTGCGAAAACAACGACAAATTCGCCGTTGACAGAATGCTTCCCGCAGTCGAGCGCGGCGACTTGCTCGTCATTCACGACACGGGCGCACACGGTTTTGCCATGGGATTCAATTACAACGGAAAACTCAAATCCGCCGAACTTCTCTTAAGAAATGACCGCAGCATTTTGAAAATCAGAAGAGCGGAAACAATTGAAGACTATTTCGCAACATTGGATTTTGAAGGATTGAAATCATTTAAATAAAGAAGAGAATGATTTTTCAATTTCTTTTTTTCTTTTCTTTTTTATTCTTTTTCATTCTTTTTTATTCCTTTTTATTCTTTTTCACTTTTTTTCTTTTTTTAATTTCATTCATCTCCGGCTCTTGCCGTCTTTGTTTTTAAAATCCGACTTTCTTCTTTGATTATTTTTTAAAAATTGTGTCACTCGCGCGCGGGCAGCAGACAGCAGCAAAGCAAACGGTATGGGCAAAAAATAGAAATGATTGACAGACAAAAATAAACAAAAAAGAAAAACAAAAAAAGTTAACGGCTGATTTCAATTCAACCGTTAACGAATTTCAATTTTTTAAATTAACCGAACTTGTACTGGTTCTTTTCTCTGTATCTCAGGTAAGCAATGACTGCGACTGCGATGACGATCAAAAGAACAAGAGCGATTGCGCCGTATGTCAGAATTTTCCAGCTCGTCCATCCGGTGGAAGGCGTTTCCGGCTCCGGCGTTACGTTGGTGCCTGGCTCGGACGGCTCGGGCGCCGGGGCCGGCGTTTGGCCGCCGGATTCGCCGAGAACGTCTGCTGCGGGGTTGTTTGCGCTGCTGTTTAAAGCAGCGGTGTAAACCTGCACTTTGTCGGCGCCTGCTGTGTATCCCGTGGATTTGGTCATTGAGGGGAGACCGTTTTCAATGACGAAAACATCGCTCATCTGAATGCCTGCGACATCGGTCGCTTCAATCGGGAATCTGCCGGTTCCTCTGTACGTTCCGACAAGATTGCTGCCGCCGCTTCTGACAGTTGCGTTTCCTTCGCCGAAATCAATCTCTCTCGGGTCGGTGTTTCCGACAATCACGTTGTTGGAGATTGTTGCCTCACTGTTTGAAATGTTCAGACCGCCGCCGCCGACATCTTTTGCAGTGTTGTTGGACTTGGCCGTGTTGGCGGCAAGGATGGTTTTGGTCATCGTTGCTTTGCCGTCATTCCAAAAAGCAGCAGCGCCGCCGAAGAATTTAGCCGTGTTGTTGACAGCCGTGCTTGAAGTCACGTTCAAAGTTCCGCGGTTGAAGAAAGCGCCGCCGTAGTTGGCGATGTTGTTGATAAATGTGCAGGTGTCAATCGTCGCGGTTGAACCGACATCGACATGAACGCCGCCGCCATCATCCGTGACATTTGCGTTTGAGAATACGGAATATTTGATTGTTCCGACAGAACCGTTCTTCAAAGCAATACCGCCGCCGCTTCCGGAGGTCACGCCGCCGTCAAAGACACAGTTTTCAACGAGCAATGTGCCGTAAGCAGTGATGCCGGCGCTTTCCGTTGCGGTGTTCTTGGAGAATGTGCTGTACTTGAATTCAACAGCTGTTCCGGCAGATGCGTTCAGCGTACTTCCTTTCGAAGAAACAGTGTTGTTGGAAATGCGTGCTTGCGAACCTGTGATTTTTCCCTGGTCCAACTTGATGGTGTTGTATTTGTCGGAATGTCCGTCAATCACAACATTGGAGAGGTCAACGTTTCCGCTTTTGACATAAATGGCGCTGCCGTCTGTCGTGGCATTGTTTTTGTAAACAGAAGTGGATGAAAGATTGACATTGCTTCCGTTTGCAACATAAATCGCACCGCCGATATCGGCTTTGTTCTTTTGAATGACGCAAGACTCGAAAGTCACGTTGGCGCGGTCAATCAAAACAGCGCCGCCGGTGCCGTTCATTGTGTAACCGTTTTCAAGCGTCAGTTGTCTGAAAACAACATTTCCGCCGGTGACCGTAAAAATCGTCATGTCTTGAGTGACCGGACTGGAGTCGCGTTTGACGGTGACTTTGGAGCCGCCGCCGATGGTCAGATCTTTGGAAATATTCAAGGTCCCGTACATCAAGTTCACTTCAGTGATGTTGCCGGCAAAAACGATCGTGTCACCTGAATTGGCTTTGATGAGCGCTTCTCGAAGCGTCATATTGTCGGTATTAATCTGGCTGGCATTCACTTTGTCTTTGTCGCCGGCTGCCGTCACTGTCCATTCCTGAGCAGCGGCAGCGCCGGTGAGAAAGAGCAAAATCAACACCGATAAAACGAGTGTTTTTATGATTTTGGAAGACATCTTAATCCCTTTCGTGTAAAATACGAATTTATTAAAATCGGTTAAAACTGATTAAACGATAAGTAAGCAAGATGAATATCGGCATAAATCCGACATTGTTAATTATAGGAATGAGTAAAATGTATATAAAAATATTTGAAGTCAAAAAAAGTATGTATTGACATGACAAATGAGAATCGGTATTTCTTCAAAAACGCATTGTTTATACAATTAAATACAATTGCCGGCGCAATCAGATACAATCTTAGACATACTTTATGACACACCTTAAACACAATCAGACACAATCTTAGGCATACTTTATGACACATCTTAGACACAATCAGACACAATCTTAGGCATACTTTATGACACATCTTAGACACAATCAGACACAATCTTAGGCATACTTTATGACACATCTTAGACACAATCAGACCCGATCAAACATAATCTTAGACACAATCTTAATATGCAAAACAAACCATTAAAAATCGTTCACTTCGGGCGCGTGGCCTAGCGGATATGGCAGCAGCCTCCTAAGCTGCAGGCCGGGGGTTCGAATCCTCCCGCGCTCGCTTTTTATTTTTCTCTCTTTGGTTTTGTCATTTCAAAGCAGACATTACCGATTGTTTTTTATTCTCTCAGATGATTTGACATTCGATAATTCGCCGGAGTGGTGCTGTGATTCGAAAAGCAAAAATGAGTGACGTTTTTCAAATGAAGGAATTAATCAATTCCTACGCGACGGAGGGCTGTATGCTTCCGCGTTCGTTAGACAGCCTTTTTACGAATATCCGTGATTTTGTCATTATGGAACATGACGGGAAAGTCATCGGCTGCTGCGGTGTTCATCCGGATTGGGAAGATTTGGGCGAAGTCGTTTCGTTCGCCGTTTCCAAACCTTTCACGCGCCAAGGCAACGGCTCGCTTCTTTTGGACGCCTGCATCGAGGATGCCAAAACGGTCGGTCTCGGCAAATTGTTTGTTTTGACCAGCAGTCCCGACTTTTTCAAAAAGAAAGGATTTGAAGAAATCAAACGCGAAGAGCTGCCGTGGAAAATCTGGGCGGACTGTGTCAATTGTTCCAAATATCCCGACTGCAATTCAATTTCTTTAATCAAAGACATTTGAATTCGATTTTTTGTTTATTTTAATCATTTTTATCATTTTTTACATCGTCCAATTTCATTTCATTCATTTTTTACATTTCATTCATTTCACTCATTTCCACTTTCATTTATTTCTTTATTTTCGTTCATTTTCATTTTCGTTTATTTCTTTATTTTTTAAACACAGTCGTTTCGTTTGCGTTTTTTCCGGCTTGTTGATTCCTTTGCCGCCGCTGTCGGAACTGCCGCCGTCCGCGCGCGAACCGCACAAATTTGAAAATCAATGAAAACAGGCAATCGGTTTTGCCGATTAAAGAGGGAAAAACATAATATTTATATACGATGCACATATTTGTCCATTATAGAAATCAATTGGACATCGTATTATGTTAAACATTACAACCTTTTTGGACGCAAACATGCGCCGCCTGTCAAAAAATGTCTTCCATTGCCCCGAGCGGGGGACATATTACAATTCGGAAGAAATTCTTTCGATTGCTTCGGGATTGGCGGAGAAGCTGAAAGAAAAAGGAATCGAAAAAGGCGATCGTGTTCTGATTTATTTGAACAATTCTCCCGAATATTTGTTTTCTTATTTCGCGATTTGGAGAATCGGCGCCGTTGCCGTTCCGACAAACCGCGTTTACACGAAATTTGAATTGGATTATATGATTCAAAACGCCGGCGTCCGTTTGGTGATTACAGATGAGGACGGCGTTGATTCTTTTGATGAAGAAAATTCATCGTTTTCAATTTTGGTTCCGGCCGGCATTGAAGAGATGAGAAATCATCCGATTCTGCTGCCGACGGAAACGGATCCCGAAGATTTGTGTCAGATTCAATACACGTCGGGGACGACCGGAAAGCCCAAAGGCGCGATGCTCACGCACGGCAACTGGCTGGCCGCGATTTCCAATGAAGTCGACGTCATGGAATTCGTCGAATCCGATGTTTATTTGGGCATTTATCCGATGGGGCATGTCGGTCTCAGCTGGGGCATCGCGGCGCTTCGCTCAGGCGCGCTTTACATCATGATGGAGCGCTTCGAGCTTGAGAATTATTTGCATTTGATTGAAACGCATAAAGTGACGGCACTTTCCGGAATGCCGCCGGTGATTCATTCATTTGTCAACTGCCCCGAAGGAACGGAAGAGCGCGTCAAAACCGTCCGCGAAATCATTTCCGGCGGCGGCCCGCTTCACAATGAAATTTGGAAAACATTCCACCACCGCTACAACATTCCCGTCGTCAACGCGTACGGTCTCTCCGAAACGATTGTGATCGGAACGGGAACCGTCATTCGTCCGGTCGATTACGCGACCGCCGACAAATTCCAAAGCGTCGGACATCCTGTTTGCTTCTCGGAAGTCAAAATTGTTGATGAAAACGATCCCAACCGCGAACTTGAACAGGGCGAAATCGGCGAAATCGCGCTTCGCGGGCCTGCTGTCGCCAAAGGATATTACGGCATGCCGGAAGAGACGAAGCAAGTTTTCTTAGCCGACGGCTGGTTTTTGACCGGCGACATCGGCTATTTGGATGCGGATTTACGCCTTTGTCTGACGGACCGGAAAAAAGATATGATTGTCATGTCGGGCTGGAAAATTTACCCGACGGAAGTCGAAGATGCTTTGTTAGAATGTGAAAATGTTGAAGATGTTGCAGTATTTAGTTACCCACATCCCCACCGTGGTGAAGTACCAATAGCTGCAATCAAATACAAATCAAATGTTTCTCAAATAATAGCAATATCAGTATTTGCAAAGTCGCGACTTGCAAAATACAAAGTTCCAGTCGATTTCCTCGAAGTTGAAGAAATTCCACGTATAAATGGATGGAAAACTTCAAGAAAAATATTAAACGAGAAATATAGCGAATACATCGAAGATTTTGAGAAGGAATATTTGAAAACTAAATCACCCTCTTCTCAAAATCAATCTTTTAAAACATCGACTAATGACATGGAAAGAACCAATGGACAAAACGTTAACAGATCTAGCAAATTTTGAAACAATCCAATAGATCTGAAAAATTATAAATTGTACTCGTTATCTCAACATTAAATAAATCGGACAGCATCGCTTATGAAATTTTACGATTCATTTCAAATTCATTTCATTTCAAAACATTAAATTAAAAATTAAAATGAAGGAACATTTTAGGAATTAAGATCTTACATGAAATCCAGAGATATCGCGCTTGTCGGCATTTTGCTTGCCGCGGGCGCTATTGCCAGATACATTTCACTTTTCATTCCGGGCGCGATTGTCGCGAATCTGACAATCGCTTTTTACTGCCTCGCAATCATTTTGGTGGTCCCGAAGTTCAAGGAAACGCTCGGAATCGGATTGGTTGCCGGTATCATTTGCGCCGTTTTCAGCCATTCCATTTTCCCGCTCGGAAATTTAATATCAGAGCCCATCGGCGCGTTCGTTTGTCTTTTAGTTTACAAAATAATTAAAGACAAGACAAAACTCGCGCCGGGAATTACAACAGCGATTGCAACCCCTGCGAGCGGTTTGTCATTTGTCGCAATCACTTGCTTGGTGATGATTGCAACAACAGACGCAACGCCTGCGACGATGCTTTCGTTTGCGATTTCGCTCACACCGATTGTTCTTGTCGCAACGATTGTTAATTCAATTATCGTTCAGGTGATTGCGATGCCGGCAACAACCGTGATGCAAAAAACGCAGCCGGTTTTGAAAGGAAAACACGACAAACCGGCAAATCCTGAAACAGTCATCGGACTTGAAAATGTCAGTTTTACATACGGCGCGGCACAAGGTCAAACGGGAGCGGCAGATAATCAAAACTCAACTCAGCCAACAGCATTGGACCCTTCGATTGACAATGTTTCGCTTCAAATCGGAAAAGGCGAATTTGTCGTCGTGACCGGTCCGTCGGGTTCCGGAAAAACCACATTCTGCCGAACCGTGACGGGAATTATTTTACATTCCTACGGCGGAACGGTTTCGGGTGACATTACTGTTTGCGGCAGATATGCAGACGATTACAAAGACATGGAAGAGCTCAGCCTTGAAGTCGGCATGGTTTTTGATGATGCCGACGCGCAATTGATTTTCACGACGGTTGAAGAAGAAATCAAAACAGGGCTTGAAACAAGGAAATTGTCGGAAGCGGAAGTTTCCGAGAAATTGAATCATTTGTACGCGCTGACGAATACGGGCGAGATCAAAGATCGTGCGCCTCACGCGCTTTCCGGCGGCCAGAAACAGCGTGTTGCGTTTGCGGCGGCGCTTTCAAAGGAAACGCCGATTCTGGTTTTGGACGAGGCGACTTCCGAGCTTGATAAGAATGCCCGAAAACAGGTTTATTCCGTTTTGAAAGGATTGGCGGACAGCGGCAAAACCGTTGTTTTGGTCGAGCATATGGTGGATGAAACCGTCGATTACGCGACGCGCCAAATTCGATTGGAACACGGAAAAGTCGTTTATGACGGCAAGCCCGTTAAGGATACGGCGATGATTCCGGCTTTTGAAAGAGCGGAATTTTCAAAAGATTTGGCAAATGAAGAAGCGGATTCAAAAGAGTCGAATTCAAAAGATTCGAATTCAAAAGATTCGAGTTCAAGAAATTCGAGTTCAAAAAAACCGATTGCATCGGTCCGGAATTTGGTTCATGTTTACGGCAGCAATAATTTAAAAGCGCTCGATGCTGTTTCTCTTGATTTGTACGCCGGCGAAATTGTTGCCGTTGTCGGAGAAAACGGATCGGGGAAAACGACTTTGATTAAGCATTTGAACGGTTTGCTTCGCCCGACATCGGGCGCGGTTGAAATTTTCGGGAAAAACATCGACGGCATGCGCGTTCCGGAAATTGCCGAAAACGTCGGATTGGTTTTTCAAAATCCGGATACGATGCTGTTTGAAAACACCTGCCGGAAAGAAGTCGAATTCGGTTTGAAAAATATCGGTAAAAACGATTCGGCGGCGGTTTCAAAAGCGCTTTTTGAAGTCGGTCTTTCAAACAAGGAAGACATCAATCCGCGTTACCTCAGCCGCGGCGAGCGTCAGCGTTTGGCGCTGGCTTGTGTCTTGGCAATGGGACAGCCGATTTTGATTTTAGATGAGCCGACGACCGGACTTGATTTGCAGGAATCTTTTGAAATCATGGAACTTTTGATGAAGATCCGAAACGAAGGAAAAACAATTCTGATGGTGACGCACAGCCCGAAAATCGCGGAAATTGCGGCCGACAGGATTATTGAAATGGCCGGCGGCAAGATTACAAATATCGTTGGTGAAAAATCAAAACGTTTGACCGGCGAAATCATCGAAAGCACCGATATTGAATTGGCCGAAACCGAAAACCTTGAAACCGATCTCGGCGCGGCTGACGATATTGACAAAACTCATTCCGATGCCGAATCCGAAGGAGGTGTCTGAAATGGACGACATTATGCAGTACACGCCCGGCAACGGTTTGTTCCATCGCCTGAATGCGATGACAAAGATTATTTTTGCCGTCGGCATGCTGATCGCGGCGGTGATGACTGAAAATCAATACATTTTGGCGGCGATGATTGTCTTTATTGTCGCGCTTGCAGCGGTTTCGGGTCTCGGAAAAGCGCTCTTAAAACAGCTCCCGATTTTAATCGTTCTCAGCGTTCTCTTGGTTCTGCTGACGGTTCTGACGATGAAAGACGGGGACACGCTCTTTAATTTGATTCCGATCGGTGACGGCTATATTCCGGTGACGACGGGAGCGATTCTCTTCGCCGTGACAATGAGTCTTAGATTTGCGGTTTTGATTTCATCATTCCAAATGCTGGTCATTTCAACGCAGCCGAGTGAACTTGTCAACGCGCTTTACGTTCTGCGCGTTCCGAGTGATTACGCTTTGATGTTTTTGATTGCGATTCGCTTTATTCCGACGCTTCAGCGCGAAGGGGTTCGGATTAATGAAGCGCAGCTTTCAAGAGGATACAACCCCGGCGGCGGTTTGATCGGTAAAGTTAAGCAAACCGGGCCCGTGATGCTTCCGCTGATGCTCAATTCTTTGTCAAAAGCCGACACGCTCGGATTGACGATTGATATGCGTGGGTATCGGAAAGCGTCGGAAAATAAACGAAAAATCACGTACAAGGTTGCCGATATTTTGATGATTGCTGCGGTTTTGGCAATTATTGTTTTGATGGCGGCGATTGCTTTGGGTTTATTGGTTTTGCCGATTTAACCCAAACATCGGTTTTGAAAAATCAAACAAACCCGAACTCCCGATAAACCCCGAAAAACAATTCCTTGGGTTAAAATCATTCATTCAAAAAACGGAGTTCGGATTTTATTTGATTTAAAAAACGATGTTTCTCTTTTTAACAGAATTGAAAATCCAAAACAACTGCTTCCAATGACGCGCTTCATGATTCTCAATTCAATATGCAACGATTTGTTAATTCAAAAGTAAAAACAGTTTCAACGTTTTTATTTTCTTATTGGTCTTATCCGCAAATTTCAATTTTGCTCGCTTCGCTCACAAAATTTCAATTTGCGGTCGTACTTGGATTTTTCTTTAAGTTTCAGCGGAATCAAACATCGGTTTTAAAAAATCAAACAAACCCGAACTCCCGATAAAACCTGAAAAACAATTCCTGAAATTTAAATCATTCATTCAAAAAACGGAGTTCATATTTTTTTATGTTTTGAAATAACGATGTTTCGTTTTGAAAATCAAAAACTAAACCAAAAAGATAAACCAAAAAGATAAACCAAAAAAATAAACCAAAAAGATAAACCAAAAAAATAAACCAAAAAAATAAACCAAAAAGATAAACTAAAAATATAAAACTCAAATCTAATTCAAAAATTCAATAAAAATATCATTGGATGCAGTCATCGATTTTGTTTTTAAACTTATCGATTTTGAAAAAAACGATTACAATAAATGGTTTTTCGTTTTCTGAAATCTATGGAATATTTTGCAAATTTCTCGGAATTCGAAAAAACGGAAGATTTTGACCGCCTCGAGAATCGTGTTGCCGAAAAACTTGAATCGTTTTCGGAATACACGACTTTTTTAATTCCTTATAACGACAGAAAAAAGTTAACGGCGGCTGAAAAAGTTTGCATCGGCAATTATCAGGACGTTCATTCTTGGAATGATCAAAAACAGGATTGGAGTTTTCCGATTCCCGGCAATTGGAGAAAGAAATCTTGGTGTTATGTTATTAATTCATGCTGCCGGAATCCTGAATTTTATGATTTGATGACTGAAGACGAAAAAGAGCTGATTGATTTTCATTTTCAAAATCTGGATACTGCAATTCAAAAAAGCAAAGCTGATAAAGATTATTGGATTTACAAAGGTGTCAGCGATATAAAATGGCTGGAAAATCCGTCAGAAGGAACAACTTATTCAGATCAGGCCTACGGAAGTTTCAGTTTAGATTTTCAAAAAGCGCTCGAATACACAACTTTGAAAAATCCTGTTCTTTTTCAATTGAATCTCAAAAAAGGAATGCAAGCATTATATGTGGATCAAGCCGAAGCAGAAATATTAAGGCCGCGTCAAAAATGCTATCGAATAAAAACAATAACTGTAGACTCATTTCCTATTTCAAAATATATAAATAAAGAGACAATTGTATACACTATTGAAGAATTCAAAAAGTGATAAATATGCGCCATGAAACATTTGATGAAATTTTTACATATGTCGGATATTATCCTGATACGACTCCCGAAGAAGTTGAAGCAACAAAAAAACTTGCAAAAGAAGCAAGAGAAGATCTAAAACGCCAAATTCAAAGAATTCAAACCGGCGTTCGATTTGACGGAACACCGTATGAAGACGGCGAAGACAGAATTTTGTTTGACAAACCCGGAAAAAACAAGAAATGAATAAAATAAATTAAAAACAAAATAAAAAGGCGTACCCCGTCTTTTCTTCATTTTCTTTAAATTTCCCGTTAAAAAATCTTTTTTTTTTTTTCAAAAATATTTCATTTCAATTCTTCCCTTCAAACTTCTTCTTCAACTTTTCATAAAACGCATTCTCATCTCCCGTCGACGTCAAAAACAACTTTTCGACAATCAATTCCGGTGTCGATTTCGCGATATGATTTTTAATCGGATTGCGATTCACAATCAGATTCAAATTTTCATCGAGACCGGCGGCATCAATGCCGTCAACCCGAATCGGGATATCGCAGTTTTCCATGATCGCTTCTGCCAAATGGGAAACGAAAAGGGAAAGCGTTTTGCCGTTTTCGCAAAATGTTTCCAAAAGACCGGCGATGATTTTGGCGGACGCGCCGGGTTCCGTGATGGATTCCAATTCGTCGGCAAAAACCGCGCGTTCGTATCCGTTGCTTTCGGAAACGATTGAGAAGTTACGAAGCGTTGTTTCAAACGCGCCGGCATCCAGCGTTCCTTTGGACTTTCCGAAATAATAAAACTCTTCAATCGGCGAGAATTCAAAATGCTCGGCCGGGACGGGGAATCCCATGTGCGCCAAAATCAGACATTGGCCGACGAGTTCCAAAACCGTTGTCTTGCCGCCCGAATTCACGCCGCTCAAAAGAACGGTGTTTTCAACATCATAAGAAACAGGCGTGATTGAATCAAAACCGTATTTGGAGGAAAGGAAAAGATTCCGGCCGTTTTCAAGGTTGAAAAAGACGGAGTCAGCGGGGGCGGTCGCGCCGACAGAGTTCGAATCATTCAATTTCATGTTCAAATTCAATTGAGACGACGCTTTTGCGAAAATCGGAAATGTCATTTGATAAGCATTTGCAAAGCTTGCCGCCGAATACCAGCAGTCAAATTCAAGGCAGTCGCTGACCAAGACGGAAACGGCTTCCTTTTTGCCGGCCAATTCCTTTGAAAGCTGTTTTTTTTGTTTTTGTTCGATTTCAAGCGCTTTGGATGAAATTTCTTTTTTAAAGCGCGTCAATGAATCCAAATTTAAAGTCACGGGACACGCGATTTCATCGCCGTAAATGTCGGACAAAATCATTTCTTCGTCTTTTTTCAGCGAAAGCGTTTCCGTAATTTCGGCAAGCGTTTCCTTTAAAATTTCGCGGTACGGTCTTGAAACGTTTGCCGTCACGATTTGTTTGAGATCCGCACCCGACAAAATGTGCATCAGCTGATCGCCGTCAAGCGTCAGCGTGTTTCCGGTCAGAACGTTTTTGAGCTTTTCGGAAAGTTCCGCCGCTTTTTTAAGAAGCACTTCGTCACACGTTACGGAAATATTTTTCAAACGGTCGGATTCGGGATCTGTTCCCGGATTAATGCTGCCGTCCGCATTCAGCTTTTTAAGACGCGTCCGAAGTTCAAGCGTGTCTTCTGCCGAAAACTGAGAAAACACGCCGTCGGCCGATCCGGCCGCCAGGATTTCCGCAAGACAAAGAGACGCATCAAAGCTTTTCAAATTTTTAACGAAATAAGAAAGCGCCAACTCCGGAACCAATTGTTCGATTTCAACCGATTCGATGCCGCGGAAATAATCATAGCCGGACTCCGGCAAATCAAAGTCGGGGAAATCGAATAAAATGACGGAATGATAAGAATAAAAGAAATCCGCGCATTCCTGCTGATCCGAAACCAAATGAACCGGCAGAAGACTTCCGAATTTTTCACGGGCTTCGAGATAAACATTTTCGGAGAATGCCAAAACGGCGCGGTCGCGAATCTTTTGAGCCGCGCCTTCTTTTGCCGGAGAAACGGAGGACAGCAAAGATTGAATCGTTTCGCGTTCGTCCGGTGAAAACGATTGAAGGATCGCCAAATGACCTTCGATTTTTTCACGGACATCGAGCGCCAAATCCAATCTTCTTTTCGGATACGGGACAAGACATTCAATGAAGTCGGCGGAATATTCGGTGCAGCAATGCTTTTTCATGATTTTTAAAATGCCGGAATAAAGCGTTTCCGCTTCTTTCGTTTTCAAAAAATCGTCAATTGAAACCCCGTTCTGCTCTTTTGAAACATTCAGAATCAAAGACTGAGCGGATTTGCGCGTCATGCCTTCCACGCGGCACAATTCATGAATGTCGCCTTTGAAAAGCGTTTCAAGCGCTTTTTCTTCGCTGCCGAAACAAGTGACCAATCTCTTTTCCAATATCGAGCCGATTCCCGAAATATCCCGAAGGCGTATGTCTGCCTCAATCGCCGTGCTTTCTCCGTCCGAAATCATAAAAGAAGAATCGGTAAAAACGTATATAAACCTCAGACAAGCAGGGTGAAAGTATGAAAGTGCGGTTGAAAACTGCCGGCGCGGCGCGCGCAAAATGTCGATTTTGAATTATTGTGAAAGAATTATTTTGGGATAAAAAAGACAGAGAAAAAAGACCGAAAAAAAGAAAGAAAAAAAAGGAAGAAAAAAAGGAAGAAAAAAAGAAAGAAAGAAAAATCAAACAGACTTTTCTTCAACAAATTTCGTGTCAGACAAATCTGTTTTTCCAAGCATGCGCTTGTAAAGAACAAACCAGGGCGTGTCGGCAACACCGATAACGACTTTGACGACCAGCTGCCCGACGATCAAACCTGTGACAACTTCCCACGGCATGCCGCCGATTAAATAAAATGCAATCACAACGAAAAGAACGGAATCAATCGCCAAACTGAATGCGTCGGTCAGCAGCGAGCGAAGCCAAATGTAAGGATTGAAGAATGCGTCTCCTTTAAAAGCCAATTCTTTCGGACGAAGTTTGCGCTTGATGTAGGAAAACATATACGTGTCCAAGAGAGAACAAACCAAAAAGGAGATCCAGCTGGCGATTGTGACGCCGACGCTGAGCGCGAAAATGGATGTCCAGGCAACGTCTAATTCATAAAACGGGGCGGCCGGGATCTGAACGGCCATTGCGATAAACATGACGTAAAGAACCTGCGTTGCAAAAGCAATCATGACGGCAGCAACGGCTCTTTTTTTGCCGTACACTTCATTAATCATATCCAGCACCTGCGCGATGAACGGATACAAAATCGCGGCGGCAGGCGTTGATAAGATAATGCTGTAACCGAACCATGTTCCGAAATCAAATGTCGCAAGCTTTGTTGCAATCACCTGAGAGCTGAGCAGGTAAGCAACGTAAAACGCCGTCAGCGCCGCGAACCCGTAAGCCGGATATTTTTTAACAATTCGGACGGAAGAAACTGTGACGATTGTCATGGCAATCATCCAAAAAACAAGAACAAACAAAAGATTGTAATCCATAAATGAAACCTCGACTGACCTAAATATTCAATCCTATAAAAGCATTTCAAGTCATTTAAAAAAAATTCTGAAAACCAAGGATTGTTTTTGAGTCATTCTTTTGAAAAACTATGCGGCGCGCGCGGGCGGCGGCAGACAGCCTCAAATCATTGCCGACAACTAATTATAAATATTTTTCAAGCCCAATTGCAAACGTTGAAATTTCAAAAAATTAAAGGATTAAATTTATGACTGCCGATTCAAAAAAAGAAAGCATTGCGGAAATTCGCGCCGAAATTTTAAAACGCATTCGTCCGACCGCCGAAGAAAAAACAAAACTTGAATCGGTCCGAAAAGGCATTATTGACGACATTGTCCGAATCGCCGAAGAGCAGGGACAATGCGATATTCTGCCGCTCTCCGTCGGCTCAGCCGAGCGAAACACCTGGCTTCACGGCAATCACGACATCGATGTTTTTATTTCCT
The DNA here is from genome assembly GCF_032714515.1 of Methanimicrococcus hacksteinii. Taxonomy (NCBI): domain Archaea; kingdom Methanobacteriati; phylum Methanobacteriota; class Methanomicrobia; order Methanosarcinales; family Methanosarcinaceae; genus Methanimicrococcus; species Methanimicrococcus hacksteinii. The sequence goes on from NZ_JAWDKC010000015.1 coordinate 134,070, forward strand.
ATCCCGAAGACATTCCGGCCGACGAATTCTATCAAAGAAGCCGCATGATTTTAACGGAAATGGCAAAAACCGGCGACACTTGGGAAGACCGCCATTCGGAGCATCCTTACATTCATATTCAAAAAGAAGGATTCGAAGTGGATTTGGTTCCCTGCTTCCGTGTAAAAAGCGGGGCGGAAATTAAATCGGCTGTCGACAGGACGCCGTTTCATTGCGCTTTTATTAAAGAAAACATCAACGGCTTGGAAGACGATGTTTTAATTTTAAAACAATTTATGAAAGGTGTCGGCGTTTACGGATCCGAAGTTCGGACCGGCGGCTTTTCCGGTTATCTGACGGAAATTCTGACGATTTATTACGGCGGTTTTGAAGGTGTTTTAAAGCATGCTGCCGATTGGAAATACGGCGGTGTGATTGATTTGGCAAATCATCAGTCGCTGGAACATGACAGCCCTCTTGTTGTCGTTGATCCGACGGATCCGAAAAGAAATGTCGCCGCCGCTTTGTCATTGACGAAGTTCGCGCTTTTCATTGACCGCGCCCGCGCGTTCTTAAACAATCTGAGTTTGGATTATTTTACGCCCAAAGAATATCTGCCGATGACGGCAGACGAATTTGAAAAATTGATGACGGCGCGCGGAACGGAGTTAATCGGCATTTCATTTCAAACGCCGGACAAAGCGGAAGACACGCTTTACCCGCAGCTTTTCCGAATGGAAAAATCATTGGAAGAATTGCTGACGCGAAACGAATTTACGGTTGTCAACACGTTTTCGTGGTCGGAAGATGAAAAGGAAAGCATCGTTTTTGTCGAACTTTTAAACACCGTGCTTCCGCCGCTTCAAAAAAGAGTCGGTCCGCCCGTTTGGAATGAAAACAACGCGGAATCGTTTTGCAGGAAGTACAAAAACAATCCGAGCACGTTCTCTTTTTCGATTGAAAATGAAAGATATGTCGCCGAGATTCCGAGAAAATACAAAACGGCCGAATTTTTAATCGACGATATGATTTTCAAAGAAACGGCGTTGGGACGGCATGTCCGGGATTCGATGAAAAAAGGATACGAAATTTTAAGGGAAAACGAAATTAAAAGCATTCAAAATGAAGCATTTTGGAAATTTATGAATGAGCGGCTGACTTCTCAAATCAGTCCCTGATTTTTACTTTTTACTTCTTGCTTTTTACTTTTTGTTTTTCACTTTTTTATTTTGCTTGTTTTGTTTTGTCCGGTATCGCTGAAGGAATGCTGTCGCCTTGCCCGCGCGCGACGCACTGCATTTTATTTTTTTATTTTTCAAATTCGAGTCCCGGTTTTATCAATTTTTCATCATTCGTTTATCATTTTATTTTTCGCCATCTAAAATCAATTTCGTTTTAACGAAAATATTTATATTTGGTGAAATCCTTCCCTTGTTGAAGCTTACTTCAAAAAAAGGAGGATTTTAATTTATGAAAATGTGCATTATTTATTGGAGCGGCACCGGAAACACGGAAGCTATGGCCAATTTAATTTGCGAAGGCGCTGTTTCAACGGGCGCCGATGTTTTGCTCAAGGAAGTTGCGGCCGCGTCCGCGGCGGATGTCGAAACCGCGGATATCGCTGTTTTCGGATGTCCGGCAATGGGCGATGAAATTCTGGAAGAAGACGAATTTGAACCGTTTATGCAGTCCGTTGCGGGTGCTTTGAGCGGCCGGAAAGTCGGTCTCTTCGGCTCCTACGACTGGGGAGACGGCGAATGGATGCGTCTTTGGGAAGATGATGTCAAAAAAGCCGGCGCCGTTCTTTTAAAAGACGGACTGATCGTCAATTTGGAACCGGCCGGCGATGACGTTGAAAATTGCCGCAATTTCGGAAAAGAATTGGCCGGTATGTAAACTCGGCTCCTCTCATTTTTTCACTCAGGCGCCGCTTTTTTGGCGGCGCACACCTCTCTTATTTTCGTTTTTTCGTTTTTTTGTTTTTTTGTTTTTTGTTTTTTCTGATTTTTGTTCTGCCTGCCGCTTTCACGCGCGAGCTGCACAGATCTTTAAAAAAGAATCAAAACGAGGCATTGATTTTTGAAAAATAAAATTTTTGAAAAACAGAATGATTTATATCTTTAAAAGGCACTCATGTAAAAATTCAGAGTTGATTCATGCCGCATTGAATGCGAATGCTGCCTCAAATCTGAGAGATGAAACGGCGCCCCAAAGGAAGCGGCGCTGAATTGCAATTTATATTTACGGAGTTTTTGGATGACCCCTGAAGAGAAGATCGAACGAATTAAATACAACGTGGACGAAGTCGTCACGGATGAAGAACTGACAGAATTAATCAAAACCAACCCGTCTCCTAAGGTTTATGTCGGTTACGAGCCCAGCGGACGAATTCACATGGGACACGTTCTGACGGTCAACAAATTGTTGGACTGCCAGAAAGCCGGCTGTGAAGTGACTGTTTTACTTGCGGACGTCCACGCTTATCTTAACAAGAAAGGCACGTTTGAGGAAGTCCGCAAAATCGCGGATTATAACAAGCGCTGCTTTATCGCGCTCGGTTTGAGCGAAGAAAACACCAAATTCGTTTTGGGTTCGGACTATCAGCTGGGTCAGGAATATATGATTAATGTTTTGCAGATGGCAAAATCCGTCACGCTCAACCGCGCAACGCGCAGTATGGACGAGGTCGGCCGCGCCATGGACAATCCGATGGTTTCGCAGTTGGTCTACCCGATTATGCAAGCCATTGACATCGCGCTTTTGGACGTCGACATTGCCGTCGGCGGCACCGACCAGCGCAAAATTCACATGCTGGCCCGCGAGCACCTCCCGGAACTCGGATTCAAGAAGCCGATCTGCATTCACACGCCGATTATTTCAGGTTTTGACGGCAACAAAATGTCCTCCTCCAACGACAATTTCATTTCCGTTGACGACACCGCCGAAGATGTCGCGCACAAAATCAAAAAAGCATACTGTCAGCAGGGCGACATTGAAAACAATCCGATTATGGAACTTTTCAAATACCATATTTTCCCGCGCTACGAATCAATCACCATTGAAAAACCGGAAAAATTCGGCGGCAATGAGACTTACGATTCTTACACCGATTTGGAAACCGCATTTGCTGACGGCAAAATTCATCCCATGGACTTGAAAAACGCCTGCACCAAATATCTCAATGAAATTTTGGATCCGGTCAGAGCGGTTTTGCTTTAATTTTTTAAATTCGGGAACAGATTTTCTGTTCTCTCTTTTTGTTTCTTTTTTTGTTTCTTTTTCTTTTATTTTTTTCAAAGACCGGAGGTGCGGTTTCGATTCGTTTTTTCAAAATCGAAGGTGCGGTTCCGATTATCTTTTGAAAAATTGGTGCGGCTCGCGCGCGGCGACGGCGCAGCAGCATGCCGGCCGGGGCGGCAGCGGCGGCAATGCAAACCTGACGGCAGCGGCAGCAATGTAAACCTGACGGCAGCGGCAGCAATGCAAACCTGACGGCAGCGGCAGCAATGCAAACCTGACGGCAGCGGCAGCAATGCAAACCTGACGGCAGCGGCAGCAATGCAAACCTGACGGCAGCGGCAGCAA